>CAYPVZ010000072.1:0-10284 GCA_964414235.1 uncultured Rhodothermales bacterium
CGCCGCACTGGCCCAGGAGGACCCAGAGCACGATGAAGATGAGGACGGTCGAGAAGCAGCCGCCGCCGAGCTTCTTGGCGCCGTAGCCGGCGAGGAGACCGCGGAAGAGGTTGTTCATGGGAGAGGCCAGGGAAGAAGGGACCCCTCCAACGGCCCAAACGCCCAAAGGCTCCGGCTCCGTAGGTTCGAGCATGCGCGTTTTCCTCACCACCGTCGGCTCGCGCGGCGACGTCGACCCGTTCATCGCGCTGGCGGCCGGGCTCCAGACCCGCGGGCACAACGTCACACTCTCCACCGCCGACCGGTTCGCGGACCTCGCCGCCACCCACGACGTCCCGTTCGCACCGACGACGAGCGCGCTTCTCGATCTCATCGAACTCCCGGTCGGTCGCGAGTTGCTGGAGTCGTTGACGAGCCCGGCCGACTTCGTCCGCCAGTTCGGGGCGATCCGCGAGCTCGCGCGACGGGCCGGACCGATCCACAAGGACCTGATCGACGCCTCGTGGGCCGCGGCGCAGGCGGCGGAGCCGGACGTCGTGATCGCTCACCCGAAAGCGTTCTGGGGCAACGACTTCGCCGCTGTTCTCGGCGCTCGGCCGGTCCGTGCCGTCCTCCAGCCGATGCTCGCGCCGACCGGCGAGACGCCCGCCCTGGGCTTCCCGGCGCTCCCCCTCGGCCCGGCCTACAATCGCCTGACGTACCGGATCGTCGAGGCCGGCATCGAAGCGTCGGCGCGGCGCTACCTGCGAGACTGGCGACGCGTTCATGGGCGCGTATCGCTGGACGCACCGCCACTCATGCTCCACGGTTACAGCGCCCACGTTGTCCCCGAGCCGGCCGACTGGCCGAGTTGGGCGGCCGTCACCGGGTACTGGTTTCTCGATAAGGCCGCCTCGCTCGCGCCCGAGATCGAGGCGTTCCTCGATGCCGGCGACCCGCCAGTCTACGTCGGATTCGGGAGCATGGCCAGCCGCGACCCGGAGGCGACGACGGCGGTCGTGGCTGAAGCCGTTCGGGCTGCGGGCGTCCGGGCCCTCTTCGCGACAGGCTGGGACGGGCTCCGGGCCGACGATCTCGGCGGTGACGTCCTCGTGATCGAGGGCGCTCCTCACGAGGCGCTCTTTCCCCGCTGCACCGCCGTCGTCCACCACGGCGGCGCCGGGACGACCGCGGCCGGGCTCCGGGCCGGGCGTCCGACGGTCGTCGTGGCCCACTTCGGCGACCAGCCGTTCTGGGGACGCCGCGTCCATGCGCTCGGGGCGGGCCCGGCGCCGATCCTCAAGAAGCGGCTCACGGCCGGCGCACTGGCGGCGGCGATCCGCGAGGCCGTGACGTCCGACGCGATCCGCCAGCGGGCGGCGGCGCTGGGCGCGGCGATTCGCGAAGAGGACGGCGTCGGGAACGCGGTCCGGCTCATTGAGGCCGTCGCGTCAACGTGAGGGAGCGCGCGCCCTCTCTCGGCTCCCGCCAGCGCGGCGACGAGGCCGGATTCGCCGACGTTTGCCGGCCTCTGAAACGGCCCTGGTCTACTCTGTGCACCGACTGATCTGACCCGACCGATGCCCCTGACCTTCGAGCTCCAGGCCGAGTGCCCTGAGACCGGCGCCCGCGCCGGCCTCCTCCACACCGACCACGGGACGATCGAGACGCCCATGTTCATGCCGGTCGGGACCGTAGGCAGCGTGAAGGCCGTCGCGCCGCGGACGCTGCACGAGTTGACCGTCCGGATCCTGCTCGGCAACACCTACCACCTGTCGCTGCGGCCGGGCCGTGAGGTGCTCCGCGCCGCTGGAGGGCTCCACCCGTTCATGGGCTGGGACCGGCCCATCCTGACCGACTCGGGCGGCTTCCAGGTGTTCTCGCTCGGCGACCTCGTGAAGGTGAGCGAAGAGGGCGTCCGCTTCCAGAGCCACCTCGATGGGACGCCGATGCAGTTCACGCCCGAGTCCGTCGTCGACACCCAGCGCGACATCGGTTCGGACATCATGATGGTGCTCGACGAGCTGACGTCGGCGACGGTCGACGAGGCCGAGGCGCGACGGGCGAATGCGCGGACGGTGCGCTGGGCCGAGCGGGCCTTCGCCCACTTCCGCGCGACCGAGCCGCACTACGGCCACCACCAGGCCCTCTTCCCCATCGTCCAGGGCGCGACGTACCCGGCCGTCCGCCGCGAGTCGGCAGAGGCGCTGACGCAGCTCGGAGCGGAGGGTTACGCCATCGGCGGGCTGTCGGTCGGCGAGAAGACCGAGACGATGTACGAGATCATCGCGGTCACGAACGAGGTGCTGCCGCAGGACCGGCCGCGCTACCTCATGGGCGTCGGCACGCCGCAGAACCTGATCGAGGGCGTCGCCCGCGGCGTCGACCTGTTCGACTGCGTCATGCCGACGCGCAACGCGCGCACGGGCAGCCTCTTCACGACCGACGGCCTCGTCAACATCCGCAATGCGCGCTGGAAGACCGACTTCTCGGCGCTCGACGAGACGCTGGGGTCGTACCACAGCGCGACCTTCTCGAAGGCGTATCTCCGCCACCTCATGGTCGCGGGCGAGCCGCTGGCGATGGAGATCGCCAGCGCGCAGAACCTCGGGCTGTACCTCTGGACCATGCGCACGATGCGCGCCGCGATCCTGGAAGGCCGCTTCCCAGCGTGGCGCCGCGAGTGGTCCGAGCGGCTCTCCCAGAAAGCCTAGCGCCCGGCTGCGACACGTGGCGCCAGCGGCCCGGGACCGGTTCAGTTGGCCCGCTCAAAGCGGATGCCTCGCGCCCGCGTCGCGTCGACGACGTAGGCCACGACGGCGCCCGCGGCGTCGCGCTCGAAGGTGACGGTCCCGAGCGGGAACGCGAATGTGTCGCCCTCGGCGTGGATGAGGGTCACGTCCTCCGCGCGCCGGCTCCGTGCGATCAGCGTTCCCTCTTCGACCGCCAGCGTGTACGCCACCTCCAGTTCGTCGCTGACGTACCGGCCGGCGTAAGGCGCGAGGTCGATCTCGGGCGCATCCGCCTCCACCCGAGTCGCCCGGTGGTGCCCGTTCTGGTGGAGCGTCAACGAGCGGACGGCGCCGTCTGGGTCGCGATGGAACGTGAGGCTGGCGTCGACGAGGGTGCTGGCGAAGGTCGAGTCTGAGGTCGGGACGATCTCGGTCTCGGGCTGGCCCGTCGGTTGGATGAGGTAGCGCTCGCCGTCGCGGCGGAAGGTCATCACGAAGGCCGGCGCGACGTCGAGCGCGTAGCTCCCGGCGTAGGCGTCGAAGGTCGCCGGGTCGAACGTGTCGCTGGCGGTCGGCGCAGAGCCGGGGGCCTCGGTCTCGAAGGCGTCGGGGAAGAAGACCCGCGCGGCCTGCTTCGCCAGCCCCTCGACGTCGGCCGCCGAGTTCGTCAGCACGATTACGCCGGCCCCGAGATCGGGGTAGAGGACGAACGCCGAGCGGTGCGCGAGATCGGCGCCGCCGTGCTGGATGCGCCGCTGACCACCGTCCTCGTCGAGAAACAGACCGAGGCCGTAGCCCGTCGGCTCGCCCGTCGAGAGGAGGGCCCGCGTCGTCATCTGCTCGATCACGCCCGGCGCGACGGCGCGCGTCTGGAGGTTTGTCATCCACCGCGCGAGGTCGGCGACGGTGGAGTAGATGCCGCCCGCGCCCATCGATCCCCCGAGGTCGAACGCCTCACGCCACCCGTCACCCTCACGGACGTAGCCGACGGCGCGCCCTTCGACGAGTGTCGTCGGCGTCGGGCGGACGACGGTGTGCGTCATCCCGAACGGCTCGAACACGTTCGCCTTCATCCAGTCCGGGAACGGCTCGCCGGTGACGCGCTCCACGACCATCGCCAGCAGCGCGAAGCCCGTGTTGTTGTAGTTCCACTCGGCGCCCGGCGCGTTCTGGAGTGCCGGCTGCCGCTGGACCACCCGGAGGATCTCGTCGCGGTCGACCGCGTCGCCCTCGTCGAGCCGCCAGCCGGCCACGACGAGCGTGTTCAGGAACTCGCGGTAACCGCTCGTGTGCGTCAGCAGGTGCCGCAGCGTGACGGTCTCGCCGAAGTCGGGCAGTTCCGGGAGGTACGCCCGGACGTCGTCGCCGAGGCGCAGCTCGCCGCGCTCGGCGAGCAGGCCGACGGCGAACGCCGTGAACTGCTTCGACGTCGAGCCGATGTTGGTCGGCGTGTCGAGCGCGTAGGGGATCCCGTACGTGAGGCTTGCCAGCCCGAACGGCTCCGCGAAGATCAGCTCCCCGTTCTGGACCACGCCGACGACGGCGCCGGGCACCTCGCCCGTCCGGTCGGCCAGCAGCTGGCGAACCGAATCGGCGGGCGTCTGAGCCGACGCGGTAGAGGCAAGGACGAGAAGAAGAGCAGCGGAGCGAAGCGGCATCGGGATGACGGTGGGGAGGCCTCTTTCTATGCGCGCACCTCCACCCGATGTTGCGCTGGCCTCAAACGCCAGCGGGGCGGAGCCCGGAGGCCCCGCCCCGCTGGCGGTCTTTCGACGGAGGCGCGCGCTAGCGGACGACCGTCACCGTCCGGCTCAGCAGCACGTCCTGGCCCACGAGCCGGAGGACGTACACGCCCGAAGACAGCGAGCCAGCGTCGAGCGTCGCCGACTGGAGCGCCGTGTCGACGCGTCCATCCACCAGCGTCGCGACGCGGCGGCCGAGCATGTCGAACAGGGCGACCGTCGCCGTGCCCGGCGTCGCCAGCGAGAACTGGATCGTCGCCGCGCCCCGGATCGGGTTGGCGACCGCCAGCCGGTTCTCAGCCGCAGCGCCGCCCTCGTTGGCCACGGTCGGCTGGATGTCGCCCGAGTCGATGACGAGAAGCTGGTAGCCCGTTGCCGGATCCGAGCTGAACTGGCCGACGATCGCAATCACCTTCGCCTGAGCAGGAATCGGCGTCTCGTCGACTTCAGAGTCGGCCGCGTTGGGGACACGGAGCGTGACCGCACCCGAGCCGTCCGAGTCGTCCGAGATGACGTAGGTCGAGGCGGCCGAGAAGGTACCCGTCCCGGTGATCGACACGCCGCTGACCGTGACCAGCTCCGCCTCGTAGTCCTCACCGTTCGTCGCGAGTTCGGAGAGCGTCACCATCTGCGGGTCGGGCACGTCGGTCGTGCCCGCGATGGTGACGCTGGTGAGGTCGTTCGTCGTGGCGTTGGTCTGGTTGACCTGGAGGAGTCCGCGGTACTCGGAAAGGGTTCCGACGACCCGAAGAACTGTACCCGGCGCGATCGCACCGGAGGCCACCGAGTCGGCAAAGGCACCGCTCGTCTGGCGGATCGTGAGGCCAGCCGTGTCATCCTGGAGGTAGGTGAACGCGCCCATCGAGCGCGTCACCGTGCCCTCGAAGTAGACCTCCTGGCCGACGCCCTCTGCCCGCGCCTCGGCGACGGTCATCGGCTCCGGCATCGGGAGGACGTCGTCGTCGTCGACCGGCGCGAGCTGGTAGCCGCCCGTGCCGGTGGTCGTGTACTGCCCAAGAACGCCGATGAAGAGCGCCGGGCCGCTCGGAATCTCGACGCCGGCGATGGCCGTGTCCGACGCGCGAGGCGTACGGAGCGCGACCATGTTCGAGGCATCACTCGGGTCGGAGATGGCGTAGGTCGTGCTGGCCGCGAACGTGCCACCGGCGTCGGCGAACGTGAGGTCGAGCACGTAGAGGAGCTCGCTCTCGTAGTCCTCGCCGTTGGCCGCGATCTCCGCGAGCGTCACGAACTGCGGCTCGGGGAGTTCGTTGTCGCGGGAGAGGACCGTGAACTCGGAGATCGGATCGAGCTCGAACAGCCCGTTGAAGTCCTTCGTGGTGCCGGTCACGCGGAGGCTGTCGCCCTCGGCCACGTCACCGTTGGCGATGGCGTCGAAGAGCGAGCCGCTCTGCTGGTAGAGCACGAGCGCGGCGTCACCGTCCTGGAGGTAGGTCGTCCGGCCCATGGACCGGGTCACGACGCCCTCGACCGTAACGGTCTGCCCACCACCACCGGCGCGGGCGTCGGCGATGGAGGTGATCGGGGACGAGTCGCCGTCGTTGATGGTGACCGTGGCCGAGCCCGTGCCGACCTCGGCACCGCCCGAGGTGACCGCCAGCGTGAAGGCGGCCGTCTCCGTGCCCTCGAAGCCATCACCCGAGACGAGACTGATGGTGACGTCCTGGGTGGCGCCGTCGGTCGTCCCGTCGAAGGTGACCGTGGCCGGCGTGGGGCCCGTGAAGTCGGCGGCGGTCGCGGTGCTGCTGCCCGCGTCAAACGTGATCGAGACCTCGACCGGCGTCCCGGCCGGGACGTCGTCGGGGTAGTCGAGCGTGACGGTCAGCGTGACGTCGGTGCCCTCGTCGCCAGAGGCGGTGCCGGCGGTGAACGAGACCACGGGGCCCGTGGGCGGTGTGGCCGCGTACGTTCCGATGGGGAAGGGCGTCGGGGCCGTCGCGTTCGTCGTCGTGTTGTCGAGGACGTCCTTTCCGCTGTAGGTCCAGTTGTCCACGACGAACGTCGAGCCGTCGGGACCCGTGGCGTCCTTCCGGTAGGCCCAGCCGTCGAGGTACTCCCAGGGCTGCCCCGTGCCGCTCACGTCGAGCTGGCCGAAGACGTCGACGACGCTGGTCGTTCCCGTGGCGGCGCCGACGGTGAGCCCGTTGGCATCGTAGAACAGCTCGACGGCGTCATCGCCATTGATGCTGGCGGCGCTGCCCGCGTTGAACGTCGGGGCGAAGCCGAAGTAGGCCGTGAAGCCGTCCGTCTCGGAGGCCGCGTAGAGATACTGGCCGGCGGTCGCCGAGCCCGAAAACACGTACTCGATGCCGTCGGTGCCCTGGCCGTTGTTGGCCGAGCCGAACCCGTAGACGCTGAGGTCCGCGACGTCGTTGAGGACGTAGAACTCGATCGCCTTCGGAATGCCGCCCGTCAAGGGGCCATCCGCGACGCCGGTGATGAGGAGGTCGTTCTGAGCCTGGACGGCCGGAACGACGAGGAAAAGTGCGAGCAGGCCGCACAGGTGGAAGTAGAAACGTCTCATGTGAGAACGGAGATGGGGAGGGTGCGTAGCGCACACTACGACGAAAGCGCCCGGGAGGTCCGGAGCGTGCGTCACGATGACGTTACCGCTCGCCCAATTCTCTGCGGAGGAAGCCCGCATCCGCAACGCAGACCGCCCCGGTCCGTTCGTCGGCCTAGCTTGCCCGCTGCCGCTCCCGCACACATGGCCCGCCAGTTCGACGTCCCCGACTTCTACCGGAGCCCGGTCGTGAGCCGGGTCAAGGCGGCACGGCGGACGGCGGACCCCCGCAAGCGCGACCTCGCGCCGAGCGTGCTCGACTTCGGCCCGCTCCGCGTCAAGCTGGCGCGGCACTTCGGGTTCTGCTTCGGCGTCGAGAACGCCATCGAGATCGCCTACCGGGCCCTCGACGAGCACCCGGAGACGGCCGCGGCCGGCCGGATCTTCCTCCTCTCGGAGATGATCCACAACCCACACGTCAACGACGACCTCCAGGCGCGCGGCGTGCGCTTCCTGAGGACGACATCCGGCGAGCAGCTCATCCCGTTCGACACGCTCGGCCCCGGCGACCTCGTCATCGTGCCGGCCTTCGGCGCACCGACCGAGACGCTCGACCAGCTCGCCGCGCGCGGCGTCGACGTGCAGGCCTACGACACGACGTGCCCGTTCGTCGTCCGCGTGTGGAAGAAGGGGACGCAGATCGGGCAGAAGGGCTTCACGGTCATCGTCCACGGCAAGCGCGACCACGAGGAGACGCGGGCCACGTTCAGCCGGGCCGCGGCCGACGCGCCCGTCGTCGTCGTCCGCGACATGCCCGAGGCCGAGGCGCTGGCGGCCGTCATCGAAGGCCGCGAAGGCGCCGACTTCTTCTGGACCCGCTTCGACGGCAAAACGTCTGAGGGCTTCGACCCGGGCCGCGACCTCGCGCGGATCGGCGTGGTCAACCAGACGACGATGCTGGCGACCGAGACGGCCGCCATCGCCGAGCGCCTCCGCCAGGCCGTGATCGCCCGCGACGGCGGCGACGCGAACGTGGCCGACACGGCCGACACGCTCTGCTACGCGACCAAGGAGAACCAGGACGCCACGGACGCGCTCATCGCCTCCGGCGCCGACCTCGCCATCGTCGTCGGCGGCTACAACTCGTCCAACACGAGCCACCTCGTCGAGCTCTGCGAGGACGCCGGCCTGCCGACGTTCTTCGTCCGCGACGCCGACGAGATGGCCTCGCCGGCGCTCATCCGCCACTTCGACTGGCGGACGCACGAGATGCGCGAGACGCGCGACTGGCTGCCGTCGCCCGAGGCGCTCGGCCGGCCCGTCGAGGTCCTGCTCACGGCCGGCGCCTCGTGTCCGGACGCGCTGCTCGATGCGGTCGTCCAGACGCTGCTCGGGTGGACGCCGGACACGCGGCCGGTCGCGGAGGCGCTCGCGCCGTTCGAGGCCGAGCCGGCTTAGCGGGATCGCGGCGCTGCCCGGTGCGTTGCCGGCCCATGCGCCTCTCCCCTGCCCTGCTCCTCGCCGTGCTGGCGGCCGTCGCCAGCGGCTGCGACCTCTCGGGCCGCGTCGAGGGCGAGATCGAAGCGGCCCTGCCCGCCGCCCTCGGCCCGGCCGATGCGTACGACGCGACCGTCGAGGGCCTGAGGCTCCGCGCGGGCGAGGCGTCGCGCGTCGCCGTCGTCGGGCAGCGCGTGGCGCGCGAGGATGCGCCCGTCGTCGATCGGCTCGACGTCGTGCTCTGGGGCGTCGCCTTCGACCGTGCGACGAAGCGGCTCACGCGCGTCGACAGCGCGCGCGCCGTGGCCCGGCTGCTCCCGGCCGACCTCGCGGCCTACCTCGTCCGCCAGCGCGGCGTGGCCCGCGCCGACGTGGCCCTCGCGCCACCGGACCGGGCGACGGTCCGCGTCGAAGGCGAGATCGAGGGCATCCGCATCCCGGTCGGGGCCGAGGTCACCGGCCGGCTCCGCGCCGAAGGCGGGCAGGTCCGCCTCGACGTCGACGCGGTGCGGGCGGCGGGCTTCTCGCTCGGCGGCGCGCTCGCGCGGCGGCTGGACGAGCAGATCAACCCGGTGGTGGATCTGACCGACGAGGACCTCGCGCTCGACGTCACCGGCGTCCGCGTCGAATCCGGCGCGCTCGTGCTGGAGGCGCGCGGAGACCCGACCGGGCTCCGGCTGCGTCGCTCGCGCTAGGCCTTTCGACAGGGATCGGAGACCTCAAAGGGACCCGTTAGCTTCAGGGCCCATTCCCGCATCCTGATGTCTCGCCTCGCCCTCCTCGCCGTCCTGGCGCTCGCCGCCTGCTCCGGCTCGTCGCGCACCGCGATGCCGCCACCCATCGGGTCGCCGCTCGCCATCGCGGCGCCGCCCAGCGGCGCGCTCACCGACGCCCAGCTCGACCGCGTCGCCGCCGACATCCGCCGGCTCGAAGCTGCCCCGCTGGCGCCCGACGCCGACGCCGCCCGGCGCGTCCTGCTCACCTGGCTCATCGGCTCGCCCGACGTCTCGGTCACCGTCTGCAGCAGCTCGGCCCGCTACCTCGGAGGCGGCGACGGATCGCTCCAGAGCGCGCTCGGCCTCCAGAGCCTGCTCTCCGAAGCGGCCTTCCGCATCGAGGCCGAGGGCGACGTCGGTCGTGATGAGGGGCGAGTCGCCGGGGCCGAGGGAATGCTCCACGCCTACGAGGCCGCCCGGGCCGGTGGCGCCGACGTAGTCACGAGCTACGAAGGGCTGCTCACCGCCCGCAACGCCGGTCGGCTCGACGCCGCCCTCGGCTCCTGCTGAGCGCCCCCGCTAGAGGTCGACCCGCAGCCAGCGCGTCACGGTCTGGATCTCGACCGCGGGCCGCTGGCGGGGCGCGTGGGCGTCGGCCTCACGGGCCCCCTCCGGCGGCGGACCGCCGGCACGCGGGGCTCCGCCACCTCGGGGCCCGCCGGCCATGGGCCCTCCGATGGCTTCCGCCAGCTCGAAGCCGAGGCTGACCGCCTCCGTCGGCGCCGTGGTCAGGAGGCCGGGCGTGGCTGCCAGCGGAAGACGCATCTCGATGACGAGACCGCGCGCCCCCCACGTCGCCGCGGCCTCCAGACCGCCGAGCCGGCCGTCCGGGGTGACGCGCTGCGTGACGATGCCGCGGGTGACCTCGATCTGCCCGAGGCCAGCCTCGAAGCGGCGCCGGAGGCGGTCGGGGTCCGGGCCGCTGCCCCGGCGCGCGCCGACGGGCCGGAGCTCGCGGCGGGCCGACGAGTCGGGCGCGGGGTAGCGGAGGCCGAGCGTCTTGTCGGTGCCCCCCTCGGGGTCGACCCACACGC
>CAYPVZ010000073.1:0-10243 GCA_964414235.1 uncultured Rhodothermales bacterium
GTGGAGCACCGGCGCGCCCACCCACAGCACGAGGTTCGACGTGTGGAGGACGCTGAGCGCCGCCAGCACGCCGGCCGGGTAGTGCGTTCCGGCGCTCGCGTGGCGCCGTTTCTGCCGCCAGAACGCCCGCCAGTCCGGCGGGGCGGGGGAGGGCACCGCCGCCCGCGCATCCCACACGTAGCGCACGGGCGCGGCGTCGGTCCGGGCCACCTCCTGCACCAGCAGGTCGTCGTCGCCCGAGAGCGAACCGGCCGAGTGCGCGAACCCGCCCAGCCGCCCGAGCAGGGCGCGCGGATACGAGAAGTTGCGCCCGACGGCGTGCCACGGCCGGCCCCAGCCGATGCCTGCCGCCGCCAGCGCCGCCGTCTGCACCGTCTCGTAGCGGACGAACAGGTTGAGCGCCCCGCGCTCCACCACGTACGGCCCGTAGCCGACGAGAACCGCGCCGTCGTCGGCCGTTGCGTCCCCATCGTCCCACTGGTGGTCGGCATCCGTCAGCGTGTCGTCGACCGTCGCGTGGTGCGCGAGCGCCGCCAGCCACTCGGGGCCCGGGCGGCCGTCGGCGTCGGTGAACGCCAGCCGGTCGAAGGTGGCGGCCTCCACGCCGCGCTCCAGCGCGTGCTTCTTCGGCGGCAGGCCGGACGCGTCCAGCATCTCCGCCGTCACGCGCACGAGCCGGAGGGGCACCGGGAATCGCGGCGCCCGCCCCGTCACGACCGACGCCGTCCGGTCCGCGGATCGGTCGTCCACGACGACGACCTCGAACGGGCGGTGCGTCTGCGCCGCGAGCGCGTCGAGCAGCGTCGGCAGCCGCTCGGCCTCGTCTCGCGCCGCCACGACGACCGAGATCGGCAGGTCGGGCGGGCCCTCCGCCAGCGGGGCGGCGTCGCGGACGCGCCGGAGCCCGGCCCCGACCCACGCCCAGGCCAGGCACTGCACAGCGAAAGCGACGAGGACGGCGGCGAGCATGGCGTGGGGGGGGGGGCCGCCAAGATCGGACCCGCCGGTATCTTCCGGCGCGCCCCCCTGCCATGCCGCCTTCCACCCGTTACCCCGGCCTCCCCGCGATGGGGACCTTCTGGACGGCGGCCAACATGCTCAGCCTGTCGCGGGCCGTCCTCGTCGCGCCCATCACGTGGCTCATCTACGTCGGCGGCCACGTCGGCGTCCTGTTCGGCCTCATCGGGCTCGCCATCGCGACGGACTGGTTCGACGGCCGCGTCGCGCGCTGGAGCGACACCGTCAGCGAGTGGGGCAAGGTGCTCGACGCCACGGCCGACAAGCTGGCGGCCGCCGCCGTCACGCTGGCGCTGCTGCTCCGCCCGCCCGAGGCCGGGCCGAACCTGCCGCTGTGGTTCGTCGCCCTCGCCGTCGCGCGCGACGTGCTGCTCGCGATCGGCGGGCTCGTCCAGTCGCGCCGGCTGGGTCGGTTCACGTCGTCGCTCTGGAGCGGCAAGGTGGCCGTGACGGCCCTCGCAGGGACCGTGCTCGCGGCGCTCCTCGCCGCCGCGGCCCCGGTCATGGAGGCGCTGGTCGGGTTCACGGCCGCCGTCATGGCCTACTCCATCGTCAAGTACGGCATCCGGTTCAACGCCATCATGCGCCACGGCGTCGCCGCCCTTGAAGCCGACGGCTCCACGCTCCGCGGCGAGCACCGCGTCCTCCGCAACAGCGAGAGCGGCGAGGGGTAGAGGGAGCGCCCGGCGCACCACTCTCCACCCTCCATTCTCCGGCCCGCCCGGATCCGCCCTCCGGCGCCGCCAGTACCGCTCCCCCCAACCGAGACCCCCATGGCCCTGTTCGGGTTCAAGCGCAAGGAGAAAGAGCAGGCCGCCCTCGAAGCGGGCCTCGACAAGACCCGGACCGGGCTCTTCGACAAGATCAGCCGCGCCGTCGCCGGCAAGGACACCGTCGACGACGAGGTCCTCGACGACCTCGAAGAGATCCTCGTCACCTCCGACGTCGGCGTCAAGACGACCGTCGAGATCATCCGCCGCATCGAGGCGCGCGTCGCGCGCGACAAGTACGTCTCGACGAAGGAGCTCCAGGGCCTCATGCGGGCCGAGATCGCCGACCTCCTCCTCTCGAACGCCCCCGGCCGGCCGGCCGACTTCGACGCGCCGCTGCCCTCCACGCCGCACGTCGTGATGGTCGTCGGCGTCAACGGCGTCGGCAAGACGACGTCGATCGGCAAGATCGCGCACCACTACAAGGAGGCCGGCAAGAAGGTGCTCCTCGGCGCGGCCGACACGTTCCGCGCCGCGGCCACCGAGCAGCTCGACGTGTGGGCCCAGCGCGCCGGCGTCGAGATCATCAAGCAGTACCAGGGCGCCGACCCCGCCGCGGTCGCCTTCGACACGCTGGCGGCCGCCAAGGCCCGCAGCGCCGATGTCGTCCTCATCGACACGGCCGGGCGGCTCCACAACCAGGTCGGGCTGATGGACGAGCTGTCCAAGGTCCGCCGCGTGATGGACCGCCAGGTGCCCGGCGCCCCGCACGAGGTGCTGCTCGTGCTCGACGCCAGCACCGGCCAGAACGCAATGCGCCAGGCCGAGGCCTTCACCGCCGCCGTCGACGTGACGGGCCTCGTGCTCACGAAGCTGGACGGGACGGCCAAGGGGGGCATCGTGATTGGCATTTCGAACGAGTTCCAGATTCCCGTTAAGTACATCGGCGTCGGTGAGCGGATCGAAGACCTCCAGGTGTTCGACCGCGCGGCCTTCGTCGCGGCCCTCTTCGGAGACGGCGCGCCGGCCTAGCCGGCCGCCACTCGAACGGATTCCGCGACGGTTCGGCGCCTTCCGATGACGGTTCGCATCGCCATCGGGCGAAAGCGCTCCCGCGTGCCTCATCTTATCTCGCGGGCCTGTGCCCTCGTCTCCCTCCCACTCGTGACCCCTGGCCGAGCCTATGTGCGCTCGCTACTCTCTGGCCCGCCGCCCGCTCTTCGGAGCGGCATGGGCTTGTTTACTTGCCCTCCTGCTGGCGGCGCCCGCCCTCGCCCAGGCCGCGTACACGCCGGAGTTTGATGTCGAGGTCGTGACCCGTCGGGCCGAGACGGCGTCCGGTCCGGCCACTCAGGTCGACGTCTACACGGCCATCCCGAATACGAGCCTCCGGTTCCTCGCGCGCCAGGGCGGCTTCGAGGCGACCTACGCCGTGACCGTCCAGGTCTACGCGCTCGACGCATCCGGCCATCAGCAGGGCCTCGTCGTCAGTCGGACGTTTGATCGGGAGGTTCCTGCGGCTGACTATGATGCGACGCAGAACCCTGACCTCGAAGACCTCGCCATCCAGACGCTCGACATCGCGCCGGGCCGCTACACGGTCGAGGTCGCCGTCGAGGACGGCGCCAGCGGCCGCGCGCTGACCCGCGAGATGGCCTACGTCGTCCGTGATGTAACGGGCAGCGGCGTGGCACTCTCCGACCCGCTGCTCCTCAGCGCTTACGACCCGGCCGCTGGGACGTCGACGCCGATCGTCGGCGCGACGGTCTCGACCGAGATGGAGGCGTTCTGGACGACGTACGACATCCACGCTCCTGGACCGACGGACCTCCAGGTGAGCTACGTCGTGACCGAGACGAGCCGGGTCCGCGAGCGGCCGTCGTTTGGGGCGCTGCTCGGGCTGGCGCCCCGCCAGCAGGCCGAGATGGGCACGCCGGTCGCCGTCACCGAGGACCTCCACGTCGAGGCCGGCCGAACGCCCGCCGTCTTTCGGATCGAGACCGAGGGCCTCCAGGTCGGCGACTACACGCTGACGGTCCGGCTGGCGACGGCCGAGGGCGAGACGGTCGCGGAGGTCGACAAGCCGTTCGCCGTGCGCTGGATGGGCCTCGATAGCCAGATCGCCGACCTGGAACAGGCCATCGACCAGCTCCGCTACGTGGCGAAGGAGAGCGAACTGCGAGCCATCCGGAACGCGCCGACGCCGGAGGAGCAGCGACAGCTCTTCCTCGCCTTCTGGGAGCGCCGCGACCCCAGCCCCGGGACGCCGCGCAACGAGGACATGGAGACGTACTACTACCGGGTGGCCTACGCCAACAACCGGTTCAGTCGGTTCCACAATCGCGGCTGGAATACGGACCGCGGCGAGGTCTTCATCACCTTCGGGGAGCCGGACTTCATCGAAGACCACCCGTTCAACTACGGGACGCGGCCCTACCAGATCTGGAACTACTACGGCCATGGCCGCCGGTTCATCTTCGTGGATGAGACCGGCATGGGCGACTTCCGCCTGCTCGTGCCGATGTGGGACGACCGGACGCGCATGTAGACCGCCTGCCGGGCTGGTGGTGCCGCTGGACAGCGCCAGCGGCCCGGTGTTGCTGGAGAGCGGGGTAGCTTGGGGCATCCTTCCGCCTGCGTCCCGTTGTCGTCTCCCCGAATCGTGTTCATGGGCACGCCGGACTTCGCCGTGCCCTCGCTCGACGCACTCGTCGCAGCCGGGCTGGCGCCTGTCGCCGTCGTGACCGTCCCCGACAAGCCAGCCGGGCGCGGCCAGAAGCTGCGCGGCTCGGCGGTGAAGGCGGCGGCCGAGCGCCACGGCCTGCCGGTTCTCCAGCCGGCATCGCTCAGGGACCCTGCGTTCGGCGCCGAACTGGCGGCGCTCGCGCCCGACGTGATCGTCGTGGTGGCCTTCCGAATCCTGCCGCCCGAGGTCTACGAGACGGCCCGGCTCGGCGCGTTCAACCTCCACGGCTCGCTGCTGCCGGCGTATCGCGGTGCGGCGCCCATCCCGCGCGCGCTGATGGATGGCGTCGAGGAGACCGGCGTGACGACGTTCTTTCTCCAGAAGGTCGTCGACACGGGGAACGTCATCCTCCGCCGCCGGATCGTCGTCGGGCCGGACGACACCGCCGGCGATGTCCACGACCGGCTGATGGAGATCGGCGCCGAGGCCGTCGTCGAGACCGCCCGCCTCATCGCCGCCGGTACCGCCGACGCCGCGCCCCAGGACGACACGCTTGCCAGCCCGGCCCCCAAGATCTTCCGCGAGGACGCCGAGGTCGACTGGAGGCGTCCGGCGCGTCAGGTCCACGACCACGTCCGTGCGCTCTCGCCCTATCCGGGGGCGTGGACCGAGTGGAACGGCGAGACGCTCAAGATCCTCCGCACGCAGTTGGTCGACGGCGCTGCCGGCGGCGCTCCGGGCATCGTCTCGGTCGACGACGGCCGGCTCGTCGTGGCGTGTGGCGTCGGCGCGGTCGAGGTGCTGGAGGTCCAGCGCGAGGGCAAGCGCCGGATGTCGGCCGCCGACTTCCTCAACGGCGCCGACCCGTCCGGCGACGTGCTCGGCGGCTGAGGCTCCGGCTGGCGGCGTGCGCCGCCCGTGCGGCACCGCGCGCGGCCGTGGGCGTACGGCGCGGCGTATTCTGCGCACGAGCACGCGCGCCCGTTCGTTGCGCCGTTCCCCCGACGCCCCCGGCATGACCGACTCCCCCTCGCCCGAGACGCCCACCGCTTCCGCCCCCGATCTCGGCGCCCTCACCGAGCGCGTCGCCGAGCAGAGCCGGTTCGTCGGGCCGCTGCTCGACGCCGTCGGGCGCGTCGTCGTCGGGCAGAGCCAGATGGTCGAGCGGCTGCTGATCGGGCTGCTGACCGGCGGCCACGTTCTGCTCGAAGGCGTCCCCGGCCTCGCCAAGACGCTGACCGTCTCGACGCTGGCGGCGGCCATCGACGCGCGCTTTCAGCGCATCCAGTTCACGCCGGACCTTCTCCCGGCCGACCTCGTCGGGACGCTCATCTACAACCAGGCCGAGCAGTCCTTCCTCGTCAAGAAGGGGCCCATCTTCGCCAACGTCGTCCTCGCGGACGAGGTGAACCGGGCGCCGGCCAAGGTCCAGAGCGCACTGCTGGAGGCGATGCAGGAGCGGCAGGTGACGATTGGTGAGACGACGTACCCGCTGCCGAAGCCCTTCCTCGTCCTCGCGACACAGAATCCCATCGAGCAGGAAGGGACGTACCCGCTGCCCGAGGCGCAGGTCGACCGGTTCATGCTCAAGACGGTCGTCGGCTACCCGAGCCGCGAGGAGGAACTCGAGATCATGCGCCGGATGTCGCGGACGGCGCCGCTGCCGGAGATCCGGCCGGTCGTCACGCCGCAGCAGATCCTGGCCGCGCGCGCCGTCGTCGGCGAGATCTACGTCGACCCGCGCGTCGAGGAGTATGTGGTCGACCTCGTGCTGGCGACGCGCGAGCCGCAGCGGTACGGTCTGAAGGACCTCGTCGGGCTCGTCGCGATGGGCGCCAGCCCGCGGGCCTCGATCGCGCTGGCGCTGGCGGGCCGCGCGCACGCCTTCCTGGACGGCCGGGCCTACGTCACGCCCGACGATATCCGCGCCATCGCGCTCGACGTGCTCCGCCACCGCGTCGCCGTGACCTACGAGGCCGAGGCCGAGGACGTCGCTGCGGACCACATCGTCGGGCGCGTGCTCCAGACGGTGGACGTGCCCTAGCGAGTGCCGGGTGCCGAGCGAATTCGGCACCCACCATCCATCCTGCCCATGCGAAAGCCACAGCCGTTCCGCCGCGAGTCGATCCGCGTCACGACGCTCATGGAGCGGCTTCGCGAGCGGGCCGGCGTCGAGATCGTCTTGGCGGGCGGCGGCGAGCCCACCGACCGCGTCATCCGGGTCCGCCACGTCCACCGGCCCGGCCTCGTGCTGGCGGGCTACACCGAGCACTTCGAGCACCAGCGCGTCCAGATCCTCGGCAACACCGAGTGCCGCTACATCGCGTGGCTCGACGACGGCGGCGTCGAGGCCTTCCGGCGACTCCTCGCCTTCGACCCGCCCTGCGTCGTCCTCACGACCGACAACCAGCTTCCCGACGACCTGGCGGCGCTCGCCGACGCGGCCGGCGTCCCGCTCTACCGGACGCCCACGCCGACGGTCCCTTTCATGGGGCTGCTCCGGGACGTCCTCGACGACCACTTCGCGGAGCAGCTGACGGTCCATGGCTCGCTCGTCGATGTCTACGGGATCGGGCTGTTGCTGACGGGCCCGGCCGGCATCGGGAAGTCCGAGATGGCGCTCGACCTCGTCGAGCGCGGCCACCGCCTCGTGGCCGACGACGTGGTGATGGCGACGCGGAAGGGCGGCGGCGTGCTGATGGGCGCCGGCACCGACCTCGGCGAGCACTTCATGGAGATCCGAGGGCTCGGCATCATCGACGTCAAGGCCATGTTCGGCGTCCGCGCCATCCGCTACCAGAAGCGGATCGAGGTGGTCGTGAGCATCCACCAGTGGGACGAGGACGAGGAGTACACGCGGATCGGGATGGTGACCGAGGCCGAGTCGATCCTGGGCATTGAGCTGCCGCTCGTCAAGCTGCCCATCACGCCGGGCAAGAACGTGACGGTCATCTGCGAGGTCATCGCGATGAACCACCTGCTCCGGCACTACGGCTACGATCCCGCCGAGGCGTTCTCGGCGCGCCTCCGCGACCGCATCGCCGGGAAGGCGGCGGGCGACAGCGCCGGCCGCGGCATCGACTGGTTCGAGCACGACTACGAGTAGCTCCGCCTGGCGATGCGCTCCGCGAGGGGGGCGTAGACGCCCGGAGCGTTACGATTGGGAACGGAACAGGCGATTCCTGAAGGAGATGGGGGAAAGCCCGGTAGGGCAGTTGCCGATTCCCTTGGCCCCGACTATGTTTGGCGTAACGCGCAAGCGCGTGCCACCGCCGCCGGATCGTCTTCCGGTCGAAGCGCGCTCGCGAGCCTCACCGGCCCGGTTGTTGCGGTGGGATCCTGTGTTCTCCTGCGCCCGCTCCACGCCGCCGCCTCCGCGTCACCCGGGAGGTCCCGCCGGGGAGCCGCGCCGTCCCTGCTGCCCGCATGCCCCAGAACCACGTCTACTACTACGACCACGACGCCTGCACGTTCGTCGAGGTCGCGCCGAGCCGGAAAGGGCTCTGGCTCAAGGCCGGCGCCGTCCTTTGCCTCTCGCTCGTGATCAGCGCCGTCGGCGTCGGGGTTCTGTCGAGCGTCATGGCCTCGCCGGCCGAGATCGCCCAGGCTGAGGAGATCGACGCGCTGCGCGGCCAGCTCACGCAGGCCCAGTCCAAGCTGACTTCGTTCTCGGAGGAACTCGACGAACTGGCGGAGACCGACCGCGAGATCTACCGGACGGTCCTCAACGCAGAGCCGATCTCGGAGGACGAGTTCCAGATGGGGGTCGGTGGCGCCGAGGACGAGCGGTTCGCCCAGTTCTCGACGCCGACGGCCGAGCTCCTGACCGAGACCTCGGCCACATTCGATCGCCTCGAGCGCCAGCTCTCCCTCCAGAGCCGGTCCTACGACGAGATCATGAGCCTCGCCAGCCAGCGTGACGCTGTGCTCCGCGAGCAGCCCGCCATCCTGCCGGTCAAGGGCGGGCGCCTGACGTCGGGCTTCGGCATGCGCTTCCACCCGATTCTCCGCGTCTCCCGGATGCATGCCGGCGTCGACTTCCCCGTGCCCGTCGGGACGCCGGTCTACGCCACAGGCGACGGCACCGTCAGCTTCGTCGGTACCCGCGGCGGCTACGGCAACGTGGTCGAGATCGACCACCCGCTCGCCGGCAAGATGACGCGCTACGCCCACCTCTCGCGGGCCGGCGACGGCATCCGCGTCGGAACGGCGGTCCATCGCGGCCAGGTCGTCGCGTACAGCGGCCACACGGGGCTCTCGACGGCGCCGCACCTCCACTACGAGGTCCGCCAGCTCAACGCCGAGCGGACGCCGATGAACCCGGTCGCGACGTTCGTCCCGGACGTGACGCCGGCCGAGTATCGCGAGCTTCTCGAAGCCGCTCGGTCGCAAACGGTTTCGTTCGACTGATCCCGCACGTCCTGCTGGCGGCGAGATCCGCCAGCCGTTCGCCTGACCCGGGGGCGGCTCGCCGAGCCGCCCCCGGTTTCTTGAAACGAAGCGGCATTTAGGCGCCGCCGGGAGGATCTCCTCGGAACCTCACCCGTCTCCGACGTTGCATTTCCCCGGACGGGGGCCTATCGTGCGCCGCCCGCTCCCTCCCCCTTCGACTCTCTCTGACCCGTATGTACTGGACGCTCGAACTGGCCGCGACGCTGGAAGACGCCCCCTGGCCGGCCACTAAGGACGAGCTCATCGATTACGCCGACCGCACCGGCGCTCCGCCAGAGGTCATCCAGAACCTCGAAGAGATGGAGGACGACGGGGCGCCGTACGAGAGCATCGAGGAGGTCTGGCCCGACTACCCCACCCAGAACGAGGACTTCTACTTCGAGGACGAGTAGGTCCCTCGCACCGTCTGGCGGCCTCCGCCAGTCACCCCAAAATGTACCGAGCCTCCGACCCCACCACAGGTCGGAGGCTCGGTCACGTCGGGAGGGTGCGCGCCTCGGAGCGGGCCGAAGCCCGTCGAATCCCCACCGTGGCGCGCGTCAGCAGCAGCTCCTCCCAGACGTAGACGACGCCAAGAGGTCAGGCTGTGAGGGCGCGAGCGGCGTAGTCGTAGGCGCCCAGGGCGTCATCCACGAAGCGGCGGGCGGCGCGCTCGGCCGAGTGCGGCGTGGAAAATGACGCCTCGGAGGCGTGGAGCGTGAGCCCGAAGTGGTCCACCGCGAACGCGAACCGACCGCCATCCCCGATGCAGAGCCGGAGATCGAAGCCACGGTGTCCGTAAGAGACGCGTTCGGAGGTCACGGGAAGCGCAGAGGGGAACACAGCCGGGTGGGGTATCGGTGGGAATGCCAGGATCTATTGACAACCCTGGACCCGAGCCGGGCCAGAAGATCCGGGCGCCCGATTTGTCGCTCTTTCCGTGACACGTACCCCGTGTGTAGGTCGGCCGTCTCACCCTGAGAGCCGGTTGTGTCAGAGGCGATCCGTCAGGATCGCGGCGACGTCAGGCCTGAGACGTGGCCTCGGCTGTCGCCAGCGCGGCCCGCGCCGCGCTCACGGTCTCGCGGAACGGCTGGAGCGCCTCCGCTAGCCGGGCCACAGCGTCGTCGCGCGCGTCGGCGTCGGCGCATTCGACGAGGTGGGCCGCATGGGCTAGCGCGTCCGCACCGAGCGTGGCACAGGCCGACTTCAGCTTGTGCGCGGCGGCGGCCGGCGTCGCGCCTGCCAACTCGGCCAGGAGTGCCGGCTCGGTGGCGAGGTAGGCGTCGAGGATCTCGACCGCAAGGGCGTCGTCGCCTGCGGTGAGCATGCGGAGGTGGTCGGCGATGACCTCCGTGGTGATGGGCGAAGAGGTCGCTCCAGTCATCGGTTCCAGTTG
>CAYPVZ010000074.1:0-10219 GCA_964414235.1 uncultured Rhodothermales bacterium
ATGCCCTCCCGGTCGAGCAGCGCGCGGATCTGCTCGGCGATGGCCTCGTCGAACGCGGCGACTTCTTCCGGCGACGTGAACGGGTTTGGCAGGGACTTGCGGAAGGCCGGGAGCGCCTTCGCCTCCACCGCCAGCGCGTGGATCAGGTCGAACGCGTGCGGCGGCTGGATCCCGAGCGTGATGTGCACCGACGGGTCGTCGCCCGTCTTGGCCTGGTGGTACACCCCGCGCGGGAGGTACAGGAGGTCGCCCGGCTCCAGCGTGAACGATTCCACGAGCGCGGGCTCGCGGGACGGCGTCCCCTTCCCCGAGACAGGAAGCTCGTCGAGGGCCTCGTAGACCTCCCACTCCTTGGCCCCGTCGATCTGCAGCACGAACACGTCGTGCGGGTCGAAGTGGAGCCCGAAGCCGCGCGCCCGGGCCGGCGTGATGTAGATGTTGGTGAACACGCGCACCCGCCACTCCGCTTCGAGCTGGTGGCAGAACGCCGCCAGCGACGGGAGCGTGGCCTGCAGCCCGTTGAGGATGACCGTGTGCCCTTCGTGCATCAGCTCGAAGACCCGGCGGTTGTCGGCCACGCCCGTAAGCCTGTGCCGCTCAACGATCTGCCAGTCCTCGACGCTCACCCGCGACCCCGCCTTCGCCACCTTGATGTGGGGATGCGTCAGGGTCTGGTTCTGAAGGTAGGCGTCGAGGTCGGCGACGGTCAGCAGGTCCGCGTAGTAATCCGGCGCGTCGCGGTCGATGCGCAGCGACGCCGTCTCGTAGTGGTCGGCGAAGAACGAGGCGGGAGTATGCGGGTCGAGGAGCCGGTCGAGGCCGAAGAGCGCCATGGGTCAGGTGGTGAGGAGCGCGCCGTCCCGCTCGGCCTGGCGAACGATCCGGTCGATGAGCAGGAGCTTGAAGGTGGTGATCTCGTTGAGCGCCCCCCGCCGGAGCACGTCCTCCTGGTGCGCCATGGCGTAGTCCAGGTCGACAAAACGCCCCAAACCGCCGTCACGCGGCAGCTGACGGAACGCATCGAGGAGCGCCGGGCCATCGCGGTGCAGCCGGTAGATGGCCGACGGACACGACGAGCCGCTCTTGTCCTCGCGCCAGCGGATGGACTCGGGGAGGACGCCCTCCATGGCGAGCCGGAAGGCGTAGCGCCCCCACCTCGGGGAGCGCTTCAGCTCCGTCGGCAGGCTCAGGTAGAACTCCATGAGCGGGACGTCTAGGAGCGGGTACCGGTACGAGACGCGGAAGGCCGACGCCACGAGCGCGGCGTTGTCCAGGCGATGCGTCAGGATGTGGGGATGGATGAAGAGGCGCGCGATGCGCTCGTTCATCGTGCCCCGAACGCGGGTCAGCCGGTGCTGCACGTAGCGCCTCCGAAGAGCCTCCTCGTCGACCGCCTCGGGGCGAAACCGGTGGCGCCCGACGCGCTGGAGAAAGATGTCGCGGCGCTTCCGCACGGAGCCGACGTACGGGAATCCGACCCCGTCGAAGTCCGGGAGCACCTCGCGCAGGGCCGTCGTCGCGAGGCTGCGAGCCGCCCGCCACGGCGGCAGGCCCTCCGCCCGAGTCTCCGCCCAGAGCCCCCGCCAGTCGCCCCGGCGCATCCGGTCCTCGACGTAGCCCTCCCCGCGAAACGTGACCATGTCGTCCCCACCGAAGCCGGAGAACAGCGCGCGGACGCCCCGCTCCTGCGCCGCGCGGAAGAGCGGAACGAGGTAGAGGTTGAGGTGCTTCTTCGGTGGCTGGTCGAGGTGACGTGCCGCCCAGTCGACCGTATCGAGCAGCGGCTCGTCCTCGCCCGTCACGAACACGGCGTCCTCCAACCCGATGTGCTCGTTCAGCGCCTCAATGAACGCCCGCTCGTCGGTCATCGCCGGGTGCGCGGGCTCGGCCCCAAGCGGGAGCACGTCCGAGAACGTCGTGAGCGCACGTCCTTCGTCGGTGAGGAGGCGGTGCACGATGGCAGTCACGCCGGACGAATCGAGGCCACCGCTGAGCTCGGAGCCGACCGGAAACGCCGTTCGGGTGCGGGCACGGATAGCGTCATCCAGACGCTCGCGGAATGCCTCGACGTACTCGCCCTCCGACGGGAGGCGAAGCTCGCGGCTCGGGTCGAGCTGCCAGTACCGCCGAATCCGGCTCTCATCCTCGCTGACGGTCAGTGTGTGCCCCGCCTCCAGCCGCCGGATGCCCCGGTAAAACGTGCCCGTCCGGTCTGGCCGGATGAACAGCATCGTGTCGAGGACCCACTGCTCGTCGATCCGATCATCGACCTCCGGCACGGCGAGGATGCCTTTCAGCTCGGTCGCGAAGGCGAAGGTGCGCCCTTCGGCATAGTAGAATGGCCGGATGCCGACGTGGTCACGGGCGCAGAAGAGCGTGCGCCGCGGTGCGTCCCAGAGCGCGAACGCGAAGTCACCGAGCAGGTGGGCGACGCAGTCCTCGCCCCAGCGCTGGTACGCCCGCAGAACGAGCGCGCTGTCGGGGAGGTCGCGGGCAACCGCCCCATCGATCCCCAGCGCCTCCGCCAGCGCCTGGCGGTTGTCGAGGCGGACATCGGCCGTGAGTGTCATCCCCGAAGCCGCATCGTGGAGTGGGAGAACTTCCCCGATGGACTCTGGAGTGTCGTGAAGAGCGAGGTGCCCCAAGCTCACGGGCCCGTCCTGCCAGAGCGCTGAGGCGTCCGGTTTCCAGTGAGCGAGCGCGGCGCGCATGTCGCCGAGCACCAGCGGATCGACCGGACGACCTCCGCGATGCCACAGCCCCAGGATCGAGCTCATCTCAGATGCTCACGTCGAGCGAGGTCACGAAAAGGGCGGGCCCCGTCCGTCAATCGGACGAGGACCCGCCCTGCACTTAACCGAGCGGTTTTACGGCACCCCTCGCGCCAGGACGAGCGCGCGGCGGCCGTT
This sequence comes from uncultured Rhodothermales bacterium, assembly GCA_964414235.1. Lineage (GTDB taxonomy): Bacteria > Bacteroidota > Rhodothermia > Rhodothermales > Rubricoccaceae > Rubrivirga. The sequence continues at coordinate 2,910 of CAYPVZ010000074.1, forward strand.
CCCCGGCTCGCGATGCGAGGAACTCAGGAAACGACGTAGAACGCGTCGTCCTGGTCGTTGACAGGACCGAACCCGCCCTGCGTCGCCTCGTCGATGTGGATGACGGTCAGGGTCGGGGCCTCCCAAGGCTGGCGCTCCGAGGTCGACTCGGAAGACGTCGGGGTGGGCGTCGGGGTGTCAGCGGGGGTGCTCATAGGTGGGAGGGGGAGTGGGTACGCTGGACGCAGAAACTACGAACGTATCTGGAAACGCACCACTTACCCAGACGATCCCTCGGCCCCCCGTCTCAGGCCTTGCCCCTATCCGCCAGTGTGGACAGAGGCTGGAACCAGCGGTGCCCTTCCCGACCGGTCACGACGATGTCGCCCAGGTGAAGCCACGCATGAAACCGGAGGGCGCCGCCCTCATCCTCCCGTACCCCGAGCGTCAGCGATGGCGCCAGTCCGCGGCGACGGAGCATGAAACGGGCGGCGAGGGCCTCGGCGAGACAGCTGTCGGGATGCCGGCGCGACGCCCATTGGACGGAACGGCCGACGGCGTACGCCAACTCAGAATCCGCCCCTCTCCGCTCCGAGACCGCCGGGCGGAGCACCGTCGAGAGCGACCGACGTGGCACGACCCACAGAACAGCCCGAGCCGTGTGAAAGCACACGGCCGCTTCGAGGAGCTGGCGACGCTGTGGGCGGTCCAGTCGGAGGAACGTGCGAAGGCGACGAAGCACGACCGGCAACGATCTTACAGGCCACGACCCGCAGCCCTGCATGTACGAGTATACCGCCTACGGACTCGCCATCCACTCTGAGATCCCGCTCCCGGAGCTGACCGAGCACCCCGTTGACGAGCCGGACGTCCGGATTCAACTGGGTGGGGTACCGGACGCACTGGATGCTCCCAGAGATCGCCGCGTGGCATGGTCGGCCGGGCGGGATGAATGGCTTTTCAATCTCGGCGGAATCGGGAGCTTCTACGTCACCGGCGGCACGGACATCCGGATCGAGCCGGCGCCAGAGGCGGACCTCGCAGATGTCCGCGCCTTCTTGTTCTCGTCGACGTGGGGCGCTCTCCTCCACCAGCGTGGCGCGCTCGTCCTCCACGCGAGCGCAGTCCAGACCCCTGGAGGCGCCGTCATCGTGTCGGGCCGCGCCGGCGCCGGTAAGTCGACGCTGTTGGCGGCCCTCCTCCAACGAGGCTACCCGCTCCTCGCCGACGACAAGGTCGCGGTCATCGACCACGACGGACACCCGACCCTTCTCCCGGGCTACCCGACGGTCCGCCTCTGGGACGACGCACTCGACCGGATGGGCGTCCCCCTCGATGGGCTTCCCCGGCTTCGTGAAGGCGTGGACAAGTACCTGTACCGGGCGCCCGCTTTCCACACGAGCCTCGCGCCGGCTCGCGCGCTCTTCTCACTCCGCCTCAGCCAGGCCCCCGGCGTCGAGATCCGGCAGATGAACTCGGTGGACGCATTCAGTGCGGTCTACCACGGAACGTACCGGGCGCGCATCGTGCGAGCCTTCGGGCGTCGAAGGGCCCATTTCGCCCAGGTCAGCGCCTTCGTCGGCGCGGTCCCGGTGTTCCGGCTGGAGCGGCCGCGCGAGACCGACTCGGTGGCCGCCCTGGTCGATGCCATCGAAGGCACGGTCACCACGCTCGCCCCGGTCTGAGATGGGCCTCATCTGGCTCGCCTCCTACCCCCGGTCCGGGAGTACCTGGATCCGGGCCCTCCTGACGGCCTACCTCCGGCCAGACCAGCCGACGACGCTTGGCGCGCTCGTCGTCGAGAGCGACCTCGCCCGGCGCGACATCGTCGACGACCTCCTCGGCTTCCCGTCGTCCGACCTCCGACCCGACGAGTTCGACCGACAGCTTCCCCGCCTCTGCGCGCAACTGGCGGAAGACGTCGGCGAGGATCCCTACGTCGTCAAGGTCCATCGCGCTCTCCGGCCCACGCCAGAGAGACGTCCGTGCTACCCCCCGGAATCGACCGAGGGGGTCGTCTACGCCGTCCGCGACCCGCGCGACGTAGCGCTGTCGCTGGCTCCCTTCCTTGGCCTCTCTCTCCCAGCAGCCGTCGACCTAATGGGCGACTCTTCCTTCGCAACGAACGAAGCCCTCAGGACACGAAGCACTCTGATCCCTGAACCCGTCGGTGCCTGGGACTGGCACGTGTCGAGTTGGATCGACGCACCTGAATACCGCCGTCTGGTCATCCGGTACGAAGACCTGATCGCCGATGCAGCCGCCGTTTTGGAACGCCTCCTCCACTTTCTGGGGCACGATGTCGACCACGTTCAGGTGCGTTCCGCCGTGGCCCGTGCCCATTTCCACTCGCTTCGTGCGGAAGAGGAGGCTGGCCACTTCCTCGAACACCCCCACCGGGCCCCCTCCTTCTTCCGTTCCGGCCGCGCCGACGGCTGGCGTCAGTCTCTGCCCCCAGACCTCGCCACTCGGGTCTCGGTCCGGTTTGGAACACTCATGCGGCGCCTCGGATATCTCCCTACCGAGGTAGGCGTTCCACCGCGAGCGCTACCTTTGGACGTTCTCCCACCACCACCATGACTGACCCTACCATTCCGCTCTGCCGTTCCGCCTCCGTGATGCACTCGGACCTCGGCGACAAGACGGTGATGATGGATCTCGAGAACGGAAGCTACTACGGCCTCAACACGGTCGGAGCCCGTATCTGGTCACTTCTTGAAGAGCCCATATCGATCTCGGACCTCTGCGAGCAACTGCAGACAGAGTTCGAGGTCGAACCCGACGCATGCACGCGCGCCGTGACCCCCTTCGTAGAGGATCTCGTTCAGCGGGGCGTTCTCGTGCCGACGCGCGGCTGATCGGCATCGGGATTCTGCAACGGGCATGCCGCTGGGCCCCCTCGCTCCCCCTATCGCCGCCCCGACTCCCCACTTACAAACCGGTGCCATCGTCTCCGACTGGCTGATGCATCCGTCCACCCGATTGCGTACCCGCGAGCGACGCCGCGTCCCGCGGCGAGGCGCTCCATCCCCCCTATGGGGCAAGATGCTCGGCGACTGGAAGCTGCTCGCCGTCTTCCTTATCGCTGGCTCCGTACTCGGGGGCGCTGCCACCTTGCTCCAACCGCGCCGCTACGAGGCCTCGGCGATCGTCTGGATCCGCATTACCCCTGAGATCCAGAGCCTGTATGGAGGCATCAAGCGTGGAAACAGCCGGTTTGCCAGACCCAACCGGATACGCAACCTGTCCACCTACATGGCGGCCGGCATCTTGCAGCGCGACCTCTACTACGCCAAAAATTCCGCGGCCTTCAGCCAGTTTATTCTCTCACACGCCCTCCAGGCAGACACCGCCGGTCACGGATTTTCAGAGTCGCTCCCTGCCTTCAGCTTCACCCATGCTGCTGCCCCTGGGGGCCCGAAGGAACTCATCCGGTCGTTCGCAAGTCAGCCGACGGCCATTCGCATCTCGGCAGTCGGGAGTGACCCCGCCGCCGCCGCCGCGGCCGCCGACCTCTACGCCCAGGCCTACGTCGAATGGTCAAAGATTTCGGAACGCGTCACGTCTGAAGCCCAGCGCGAATCGCTCTCCAACGCAGACTCGGTCGCCATCTCCGCAGCGACCGCGACCAGCGAACGCCTCCAGTACCTCACCTCGCGAGGGGTCCCCTCCAACATTGACGCCCGCTTCGCCGCGCGTATCCAGTTGGACGACTTGGATGCACAGATCGCGAGAGAGGAGGCAAGACGCCAGGCCCTCCTCACCCAGATCAACCGAACCGAGCAGGGCCTCACATCGGGCACGAGCTACCTCGTTCCGGAACAGCTCCGTCGGGCCCGTGAACGTCTAGACGTTCTGCTCGACCAGCTCGACGCCGAGGAACCGCGCGATCCTGCCTCCGCGCCTGGGCGAGGAGACAATGGAGCGCTTCGAGCAGAGATCGAGTCTGTGCGGCGGCAAATTCGCTCCTACACCGCCCAAATCCTGGACGACACCCCGGGAACTCTGGCCGATGTCAACCAAGTCTTGGCTCTGCAGGACCGGCTGCACGTGACAGAGATTGCCCTCGATGGGCTTCGGGCACGGCAGCAGAGACTTCTCGAAGGGCCGAGTGGCGTCCGCACGTGGACGCTAGCGCCCGCCGAGGAGCTTGAGCTCGAATGGGAGACGCAGAAGCATGCGATCGCGGAGCAACGGGAAGCCTGGTTAAACGAGCAACTTCAATCTGCGCGGGTGATTGAGGCGGCGGGGCGGGGATACGCGGAGGTCTTTCGCCATGCGGCATTGCCCTCCCATCCCCTCGGGTACAGCCCCTTCCATACTGGTGCCGTTGGGCTTGCTCTTGGCGCCTTTGCCTGGCTCACTTTCATCTTGTTCCGTTCCAAAGTCAGCGCTCTGGAGCTCACCCCCGCTGCTGTCCAAGCCCTGGGCCTCCCCGTTGTCGCCTCACTCGCGGAGCTGGCGGAGCCTCCCGAACAAAACCTCCTGCGGATCTCCGGACGTGGCAGTGATCGGCAGGCGAGTGCGCCGCCGGCCTTTGACGACGCCTTCGCCCGGCTACGGGTCAGCCTGAAGTACGCCTCGCCTGATCATACCAACACCACGTACGTCCTCACGGGGCTTGCCCCTGGCGACGGCGCCAGCGCGATGGCCATCGGACTGGCCACCTTTCTGGCGGGCGGTGGTCAGCGAACGCTCCTCGTCGACGCGAACCTCGACCACCCCTGCCTGCACGACCTCGCCGACGTCCCGCGCTCGCCCGGATTCACCGACGCGGTCCGCAGCCGTCCAGGCGCTGCAAAGCCTACCCGGCTCGCGGAGAATCTCGACCTTCTCCCAGCCGGGACCGCGGTGCCCGATGCCACGGCGTACCTGCAGAGCGATGCGTTGACCCTCCTGCTAGACCACCTCTCAGCGTCCTATGACGCAATCCTCTTCGACACACCAGCCCTCGAGGCCGGCTCCGATGCGGCCTTGCTGGCGGCCCAGGTCGACCAAACTATCATCGTCGCTACCTCGGGCGCTCCGACCGCCCTCGCCCTCGCCGACGCCGTCTCTCAGATCCGTGGCCTCGGCGGGCACATGCTCGGCATCGTGCTGAACCGGGTGGCGGAGACGGACACACCAACCAACGACGAGGAGGCCGACAGCGAATCGGACGTCCATGGTGAGATGCACCCCGACTTCGTGCGGATCCCACAGCCCGCCTGAGTCAGCGGGTCACGCGGCGCTGGCGGTCGCGGTGGTGGCGGGCGAGCGCCAGCTGGAGGAGGTCGTCCATGAGCTTCGACTGGCTCCGGCCGGTGACCTCCCACATCACTGGGTACATGCTCCGCAGCGTGAAGCCCGGGATCGTGTTGATCTCGTTGACCAGCACGTCGCCCTCATCGGTTACGAAGAAGTCGACGCGGGCGAGGCCCTCGCAGCCGAGCGCGGCGAAGGCGTCGACAGCCATCCGGCGCAACGTTTCGATGGTGTCGCCCGGAAGATCGGCGGGGACCTCCATGCGGCTGGCGCCCGGGTCCTCATACTTCGCGTCGTAGTCGTAGAAGGCGGACGTGATCACGATCTCGCCAGGCAGTGACGCCTCGGGGTGTTCGTTGCCGAGGACAGCCACCTCGATCTCGCGCCCGCTCACGCCCTGCTCGACGAGAACCGTGCGGTCGTACTGGAACGCGAGATCCAGCGCGGCCCCGAAGCCCTCCGCATCGTCGACCCGCGTGATGCCGACGGACGAGCCCGAGTTCGAGGGCTTCACGAACAGCGGCGTCGCCAGCCGCTGGCGGACGTCGGCGAACGCCGGACGCTCCTCGTGGGCGCGCACGACGACGGTCGGCGTGCCGGGGATGCCGGCGGCCTCCAGCAGCTTCTTCGTCACCGCCTTGTCCATGCACGCCGCCGAGGCCAGCACGTCGGGCCCGACGAACGGCAGTCCGAGCGTATGGAGGAAGCCCTGGATGGTGCCGTCCTCGCCGTTGTGGCCGTGGAGGACCGGGAAGACCACGTCGAGGCCGAGGCTGCCGAGGTCGCCAGCTGCAATAGCGGCGGATCCCCCCTCCGGCGTAAACGAAGCGGCCACCCCCTCGCCCCCGTCGACGTCCGACGTCACCCGCCAGTGGCCGTCGCGCGTGATGTAGATCGACGTGACGCGGTAGCGGTCGCCGAGCGCGGCGCGGACGTTCTGAGCCGAGAGGATCGAGACGTCGTGCTCGGCAGACTGGCCGCCGTAGAGGAGGCCGACGTGGAGGTCGGGCATGGCTGGAGAAGAGCGGTCCGGGGTCGGAGAAGCTACCCCGGCCGGCGCGGCCAGCGCCGGGATCGCTCCGTAGCTTCCAAGCCCTCTCTCACGAACCCGACGTTCTCGATGCCCGAGTACCAGCACCTAACGCCCCCGACCGACGGCGAGTCCATCCGCATGACGGCCGACGGGCTCCACGTCCCCGACCGCCCCATCATCCCGTTCATCGAGGGCGACGGCACCGGCCCCGACATCTGGGCCGCCTCCGTTCGCGTGCTCGACGCCGCCGTCGAGAAGGCCTACGGCGGCGACCGCCAGATCGTCTGGTTCGAGGTCCTCGCCGGCGAGAAGGCCCACGACACCGTCGGCGAGTGGCTGCCGGACGACACGCTGGCGGCCATCGACGAGCACCTCGTCGCCATCAAGGGCCCGCTCACGACGCCGGTCGGCGGCGGCATCCGGAGCCTCAACGTCGCGCTCCGCCAGCGGCTCGACCTCTACGCCTGCGTCCGCCCCGTCCGCTACTTCGCCGGCGTCCCGTCGCCGGTCAAGGAGCCGGAGAAGGTCGACATGGTCATCTTCCGCGAGAACACGGAAGACATCTACGCCGGCATCGAGTTCGAGGCCGGCACCGAGGACGCGGAGACGTTCAAGGCGCTCCTCAAGGAGCACTTCCCGGCGCGCTTCGAGAAGGTCCGCTTCCCCGACACCGCGGGCTTCGGCATCAAGCCGGTCTCGCAGGAGGGCACCGAGCGCCTCGTCAAGGCCGCCTTCGACTACGCCATCGCCGAGGGCCGCGACTCCGTCACGCTCGTCCACAAGGGGAACATCATGAAGTTCACCGAGGGCGCCTTCCGCGACTGGGGCTACGAGGTCGCGAAGGAGAAGTTCTCGGCGCAGACGATTGCCGAGCAGGAGATCTGGGATGGCGCATCGGCCGACGGGAAGATCGTCATCGGGGACCGCATCGCGGATGCGATGTTCCAGCAGCTGCTCCTCCGTCCGGACGAGTTCGACGTGCTGACGACCCCGAACCTGAATGGCGACTACCTCTCTGATGCCTGCGCGGCGCAGGTCGGCGGGCTGGGGATGG
>CAYPVZ010000075.1:0-3285 GCA_964414235.1 uncultured Rhodothermales bacterium
TCTCGAACGATGAGGAGGTCGGTGCCGGCCACGCGGTCCTCGCGCAGCGGCGAGCGGCCCGCGAGGGCGGCGGGAACGGCCACGGGCCGGAGGTTGGCGAAGGCGCCGAGGCGGGCACGGAGGCGGAGAAGCCCGCGCTCGGGGCGGATCTCTGGGGCGACGGCGTCCCACCGGGGGCCGCCGACGGCGCCGAGGAAGACCGCGTCGGCGTCGAGGCAGGCGTCGAGCGTCGCGCGCGGCAGCGGGTCGTTCTCGGCGTCGATGCCGGCGCCACCGACCGGGTGCTCCGTCGTCGCCAGTTCGAACCCGAACGCGTCGGCGCTGGCGGCGAGCACGCGCGCCGCCTCGGCGGTTACCTCGGGGCCGACTCCGTCGCCCGGGAGCAGGGCGAGCGTGTAGCGGCGATTCGTTTCGGACATCGGGGTTCGGGCTGCGACCAGCCCAGGGGGATCCGATGTCTAGCGGTCCGTGTGCCGGTCGTTCGAGAGTCAGCCTCCGACGAGGAGGCCGAGAAGGACGAGGACCGGAAGGAGCGCGACTACGCCAGGCGCGGCCTCCGAGAGGCCAGGCGGCAGGGCGAAACGGGAGACAGTCGCGATCACAAAAGGCGCCCCTGCGAAATGGCTTTGAAGACGGCCCGCAGCTTAGCTGCCCTCTTGCACCCTCGGCAACCTTAAAAAGAGAGCCGGAAGGGCTTCCGGTCGTGAACGAATCGTGAACAAAACGTGAACGGGCGGGTGCTGGCCGTGCCGGGCAACGCCCGCCCGTGGCAGCGCTACCCGGTCGCAAGCACCTCGTAGTGCGTCACCGTTGGTTCCAGTTCGAGGAGGAAGGCCTCGTCCTCGGGGTAGTAGCGCGCTCGATCCACGTCGTCGCCGGCGAAGGCGCGGATGGCATCCCACGACTCCCAGAGCGTGATCAGGAGGAAGTGCGCAAGGTCCCCCTCGGTGCGTCGGAGGACGGTGACGCCGCGATTGCCCGGCGTCCCCTGGTAGTCGGGGACGCCGGTCTTCAGCAGGTACGCGTGGTAGGCGTGGGCTTTGGCGAGCGGGACGGCGCCGTGCCAGGTCCGCGCGATCACGCCATCACGCGCTTCGCCGCAGCCACGACGGCCTCGACGGTGATGCCGAGGTCGGCGAGTGCCTCGTCACCCGGAGCGCTCGTGCCGAACCGGTCGATGCTGATGACCTCGCCGTCGAGCCCGACGACGCGGGCCCAGCCGGCCGGGCTGGCGGCCTCGACGGACACGCGCGCGCGCGCCGACGACGGCAGGACCGACTCGCGGTACGCCTCGTCCTGCTCGAAGAAGAGCCGGTCGCACGGCATCGAGACGACGCGGACGCCATCGCCCAGTTCGTCCTTCGCCTGCATCAGCAGCGAGACCTCTGAGCCGGCGCCCACGAGGATTATCTCGGGTTCGCCGTCCGAGTCGGAGAGGACGTAGCCGCCTCTGGCGACCCCGTCTCGCGCCGCGCTGGCGGTCTCGGCGAACGTCGGCAGGTTCTGGCGGGAAAGCGCGAGAGCCGTCGGGCCGTTCGTCTCCAGGGCCACCTTCCAGGCCGCGGCCGCCTCGTTGGCGTCGGCCGGGCGGATGACGTGGAGGCCGGGGATGGCACGGAGGCCCGCCAGCTGCTCGATGGGCTGGTGCGTCGGTCCGTCTTCACCGAGGCCGACCGAGTCGTGCGTGAACACGTGGACCACCTTGGCGCCCATGAGCGCGCCGAGGCGGATGGCCGGCTTGCTGTAGTCGCTGAAGATCAGGAACGTGCCGCCGTACGGGATCACGCCGCCGTGGAGCGCCATGCCGTTCATGGCCGCCGCCATGGCATGCTCACGGATGCCGTAGTGGACGTAGCGCGCCTCGGCCGTCGTCTTCTGGAAGTCGGCCATGCCCTTCGCCTTCGTCTTGACCGACGGCGTGAGGTCGGCCGAGCCGCCGACCAGCTCGGGCACGATGGCCGCCAGCGCGTCGAGGACCTTGCCGCTGGCGGCGCGGCTGGCCATGCCCTTCGCGTCGGCCTCGAACGTCGGGAGCGCGTCGGCCCAGCCGTCGGGGAGGGCGCCGTCGATTCGGCGGCGGAGGTCGGCGGCCTTCTCGGGCTCCGCCTCGTCGTAGGCCGTCATCTTGCCCTCCCACTCGCACTGCTCCTCGGAGCCCCGGAAGGCCTGCTCGTGGAAGAGCGTCGTGGCGTCCTCGGGCACGTAGAAGTCCTCGAGGGGCAGGCCGAGGTTCTTCTTGGTCGCCTCGATTTCGTCGGATCCGATGGCGTCGGAGTGGATCGAGTGCTGGCCGGCGAGGTTCGGCGAGCCGTAGCCGATGGTCGTGCGGACTTCCAGGAAGGAGGGCCGGTCGAGCACGTTGCGGGCCTCCTCGATGGCGCGGGCGACGGCCTCGTTGTCGTGCCCGTCGATCTCGCGGATGACGTGCCAGCCGAGCGCCTCGTAGCGGCCGGCGCGGTCCTCGGTGAACGAGAGCTGGGTGTCGCCGTCGATGGAGACGTGGTTGTCGTCGTAGAGGACGATGAGGCGGCCCAGACCGAGGTGGCCGGCCAGCGACGACGCCTCGTTGGTCACTCCCTCCTGGAGGTCGCCGTCCGACGCGATGACGTAGGTGTAGTGCCCGACGACGACGTGCTCGGGCGCGTTGAACGTGGCCGCGAGGTGCTTCTCGGCGATGGCCATGCCGACGGCCGTCGCCAGCCCCTGGCCGAGCGGCCCCGTCGTGGTCTCGACGCCCGGCGTGTGGTGGACCTCCGGGTGGCCCGGCGTTTTCGAGCCGAGCTGGCGGAACGCCTTGAGGTCGTCGAGCGAGACGTCGTAGCCGCTGAGGTGAAGCAGGCTGTAGATCAGCATCGACCCATGGCCGGCCGAGAGCACGAACCGGTCGCGGTCGAACCAGTGCGGGTCCTTCGGGTTGTGCTTCAGGAAGCGAGTCCAGAGGACCGTGGCGGCGTCGGCCATGCCCATCGGGAGGCCGGGATGTCCCGAGTTGGCCTTTTCGACGGCATCGATGGCGAGGCCGCGAATGGTGTTGGCGGCGATGGTTTCGAGGCGGGCGCGCTCGTCGGCGGTGCGGTCGGTCGCGGGGGCTCCCATCGTATCGGTCGGGACGGGCTGGTCGGCCATGCGGGCGGAGTCGGAAGAGGGAGGGCAAGCTACGGGAGCCGCCCGCTTTCGATCCCTCCGGAATCCTGACCTTGTGCGGCGGAGACGGCTCAGAGCGACCGGAGAAACGCCTCGAGTGCGTTGCGCTCGGCCGACGCCAGCGGGCGGGAGCGCGGGCGG
>CAYPVZ010000075.1:3295-10100 GCA_964414235.1 uncultured Rhodothermales bacterium
GTTGTAGAGCATCGGGGCCTCGTCCTTCTCGCCCTCGCCGATGACGACGACGCCGTCCATCGGGACGCTCGCCAGACTGAGACGCATCGCATCGACCGCGGCGGCGTCGGCACCTTCCTTGTTCGCGCGGCCGACCCAGCGGGCGGCGGCGGCCTCGCCACCGTGCCAGAGAATGGCCTCCTCCAGCGTTCGCGCCCGGCCGTCGTGCAGGAACTCGGGCGCTCCGTTCACGATCTCCGCCAGCCCGAGCCCCCACAGCGGCGGCGTCCGCCACTCCGAGCCGCTCGCGCCGAACTCCGGGCGGCCGTCCGCCAGCGCTGGGCCCATGTCGTGGAGGAGGAGGTCGGTGTACGGGTGGATGGTCTGGTTCGAGACGACCGGGACGCCGTCAAGCGGTCCGGTCCGGAGCGTCGGCACGTGGCACGCGGCGCAGCCGAGTGCGCCGAACAGCTGGCGACCCTGGCGGACGAGATCATCGCCCTGCCGGCGCTGGGCGGGGACGGCGAGCGTCCGGAGGTAGAACGTGAGGTCGTCGAGCTCGGCCCGGCTCAACTCGGGCGCCGCGTCGTCGAGGAACAGGTCGGTCGTCACGCCGACATCCTCGGCGAACGCCGTCGCCGCCTGCGCCAGGAGGTATGCGTGCACCGCCTTGTGCCCGAACCGCCCGACGCGCTGCCGCCGCTCGACGGGATCCCAGACCGTGTTGACGCGACCGGAGACGACGCCTTCGCGCGACTGGCGGACTTCGAGCGCGCGGAGGGCGCTGTCGGGTACGGCCTCCAGCAGGCCGAGGCCGAAGACCGGCCGGGGGGCGCGGAGCGACAGGAGCAGGCCGTCGGTCAGCGGAGCGGGTGCGTCGGCGAGGGCGACGGTCGGCGAGCGGAGCGTCACGGCGGTGCCGTCCGCCAGCCGCTCGACGTGCTCGGTCCAGGCGACGTCGATGCGGGCCTCGGGCGTCTGCCCGAACACGGCGCGGTCCTGGACCTGGAGGCCGAGGTGCGGATCCGGGAGCGGCCCGCCCGTCGTGTCGGCGCCGGGAATGCTCACGCGGAGCAGGAATGTGCCGGGTGTCCGGCCGTCGCGGGCGTGGCAGGCGGCGCAGCCGTTCTGGTTGTAGAGTGGCCCGAGGCCGGCCTGCACAGGTGCGGGCGGCGTCACGTAGGCCGCGTCGAAGATGCGGTCGCCGCGGCGGTGACGGAGGCGGTCGGCGGGTCCGAGCGTCGGGGCGGGCTGGGCGTAGGCGCGGCTGCTGGCGTCGCGGACGGTCGCTGCGCCGCCGGCGGGCCCTTCGGTGAGGGCGACGCCGAGGTAGGCGCCTGGCACGAGCGCCACCAGCGCCGCGAGGCGGAGGGCGGGCCCGCTCATCCGTCCGGGGGCGGGACGAGGAGGTAGACCATCTCGTTTTCCAGCGTCCGCATCAGCGCCTCGACGGACTGGCGGGCGGCCTCGACGGCCTCGGTGTTCTCGGCGACGGCGGCCTCCAGCGACTCGGGGATGGCCGCGACAGCGGCCTGGGCAGCGTCGAGCTCGGCCCGGAAGCGCGCGTCGAGCGCCGGGTCTTGCACGGCGACGAGGTCCGCCAGCCCGGGGCCGTCATGGCCGTCGTAGGTGCCGGTGTAGACGTGGACGATGCTCCGCAGGTTGTCCGCGATGTCCTCGCGTGACGACCGGCTGAACTGAGACTCGGCGAACTCGCCGTTGCCGGCCGTCAGCGGCACGAGAAGTTTTTCGGCCTGCACCTCGTCGACGATGAAGAGGACGCCCATCAGAAGCTCGTAGAGCCCGTCGCGGGCCGTCGCGTAGGTCGCGTGTCCCGGCGCGCCGGCCGATCGAAGAACGGCGGCGTAGCCGTCGGGGCCGGGCCAGGCGGCGTGGAGCGCGTGCGCATCGGTCGCGAGGGTGGACGTCGCGAGGCGGAGGTAGTCGCGTTCGCGTCGCGTCAGGTCGGCGGCGGTCTTCGCGCCGTCCGCGCCCCAGAGGAGGTACTCGACGGCGTGGAAGCCGCGCGTCGTCGGATCGAGGCGGGCGAGGAGGTCGGCGTCGAGCGTGAGGTCGCTGGCGAGCACGCCCTCTAGGTCGACGACGTTGAGCGGCCACGTGTCGAGCGCGCCGTCCAGCGCGGCGAACGCGACCGGCCCGAAGAGGAAGGCCTCGGCCTGCTCCCACACCTGCCGCGTGCGCCGCCAGTGGGACTGGGCCGCAGCGAGCGCCTCGCCCGAGGGCGCCTCGGCGAGGGCCGCCGTCGCATCGGCGAGCGCCGCCGCCTCGCGGTCGAGATCGGCGTAGGTCGCCGTGATCACGGCCTCGCTGACATGCGCCAGCACCGCGCGGACGTCCGTCGTGTCGGGCGGCGCGAGGGCGAGGACGACGGCGAGGACAGCGATCATAGAAGGGTGAACTAGGGTGTCTCGGCCGGCTCATTCCGCGTCCACGACCCGTACATCGGGTTCGGGAGGACCCAGAACCGGCCGCCGAAATCGGCGAGCGCGGCCGGGCCCGCGAAGCGGACGTCCTGGCCGAGGGCGGGGAAGTCCTGGATGTTGTCGCCCACCCACATCACGACATCGAGCGCCGGCAGGCCGGGGACGGCCCCGCGCTGAACGGCCTCGAACCGCGGGTTCTTGTCTCCGACATCGGTCTGGCAGAGCACGGCGGCGGCGTCCACGCCGATGCGCGTCAGGTTCGCCCGCGTCTCGTCGCACACCGCCTCCGCGCGGTTCGTGACGATCACCACGCGCCCGCCGAGGCGGATGACCTCGTCGGTGAAGGCCACGGCGCCTGGGAGGGCGGTCGCGGCTTCTTCCCGGGCCCACGCGTTCCAGCTCTCTGATGAGTAGCCCAGCCCCTGCTCGGCGCGGCGCTTCTGGTAGAGCGAGTTGTCGAGGATCGTCTCGTCGGCGTCCAGGATTACGGCCCAGTCGGGTGCCGAGAGCGTGTCGGCGACGGCACGGAGGTGCGCGGTGGCGGACCGATAGGTCTGGGTGTAGATCGCCAGGTGCTCGGCCGAGAGCCGGGTCCACCGGATCTCCAGAGGCACGTCGGCCGGCGTCGAGGCGGGCGGTGCGGTCGGGGCGGAGGTCGCGCAGCCGGCGAGCGCGAGAAGGAGGAAGGCCGTTGAGAGTCGGAGGCGGGACATGGGCGGTTCGGAAGGGACTCGGGTCCAACTCGCCCCGGGCCACGGCGTTCGCGTGAACGCCCAGGCCGGGCGGATGACTGGTGTCTCCCCTGCGCAGGGGAGGCGCACGCGCAGCTGGCGAGGGATCCTGCGGATCTCCTTCCCCCTGCGTCATGCGCGTCCGTCTCGTTCTCCCCCTGCTGCTGCTCGCCCTCGTCGGCGCTGGCTGCGCGACCGTCATGAACAAGGTGGGCACCCTCGCCGCCCGCGTCATGACGGGCTCGACCAGCGATCTCTCCGAGATCAACTACATGGTCACCTACACCGACCAGTCGGTGCCGACCGAGAGCGGCGAGGCCAGCGTCAACGCCATCTCGAACTGGCAGGGCCAGACGCCGCTCGTCTCGACGACGCTCTTCAAGCGGTCTGGCATCGGGCTGCTGAACCTCGACGGCCAGATCACGCTCGACGGCGCCGAGCTGCCGCGGACGTTCCCGGGCTCGTACAGCCGGTTCTTCGACGCGGCGCCCTCGGGGACGCTCGACCTCCGCTTCGCGACCGAGAACCAGTCCGACGCCTTCACGGTCACCCCGCGCCCGGCGGTCCGCATCGTGCGCATCAACGGCCAGGAGCCCGAGAACGCGACCCTCAGCCTGAACGACCCGCTGGTGCTGGAGCTGGACCGGAGCGCCTCCGACGCGGCCGAGCTTCGGATCGCTCTTCTGGGCTCGACGATGGGCGTCAAGGGGTTCTGGGACGTGGCCGTCGTCGCGGCGGCCGACCGGATCGAGCTGCCGGCCACGATCTGGACGCACACCCAAGGCAACCCCATCAACGGCGGCTCCAACTGGCTCAAGGTGGAGGAGTACGTCCGCCCCGAGACCCGCCTGACGTCGAGCGGCGGGCAGGCCCTCGTGGTGGCCTACGCCAGCGACTACGCGCCGGTGACGGTCACGGGCTCGCGCGACGACAACCTCGTGGGCATCGCCAGCCGGTCGGCGGCGACGCTGGAAGGAACGGCTGAGATCGAGGGCCGCGAGGTCGAGTGGACGGCCATCAAGCCGGTCGCCTTCCAGAGCCCACCGCTGGCACGCGCCCGCCGGCTGGCGCTCGTCACCCTCATGGCCCAGGCGCGCGGCCTCAGCCAGTCGTCCACGAGCACGTCGGAGAGCACCGACTACGCGGCCGGCACGCGGACCGTCACCACGACCACCCGGACCCGCCAGTTCGCCCAGATCCCCGACGCCTACTGGGAGGGTCTGCTCGTGGATCTCTTCAACGGGATGTCCGCCCGGCTGGCGGAGCACGTCGACGCGACGCTCATCCCGGTGGCGGACGTGGTGGCGTCGCCGGCGTACCAGCGGTTCGGGGCCGTCGAGGACCGCAACACGGCGTCGTTCGTGCGCCACTCGTACGGCGGACTACGCGACCTCGACGCGGTCTCCTTCACCTCGCTCTTCGAGGATGCCTCTGGGCCGTTCAGCGCCGCCCGCCTCGACAACCTGATCCGCGACCTGGGCGTGGACGGGCTCATCGTGGCCGAGCTGGGCCTGATGATGCCGGAGGACGAGTTCTCGCTCACGCCGACGCTCACGTTCCACATCCTCGCGCCGCAGTCGGACCCGATGCAGCCGGCCGGTCTGCCGAGCTACCTCGACGTGACGGTCACCGGCGAGGGCCGCGAGGTGACGAACGCCATGCTGGAGAGCCCGGACCAGCTCCGCCAGTTCCTCGGCACGGCCGTCAACCTGAACGCGCTCCTGGCGGCGTTCGGCGACGCCGTCGCGGCGGTGTCGGCGTTCGAGGCCGAGCAGCCGGTCTACCGCGCGGTCTGGAGCGGCCGGTAGACGGGCGCGGTGGGGGCCGCAGGCGCCGCCGTCCGGGAGACCGGGCGGCGGCGTTTTTCGATGGGGATGCCCGCCGGCTCGGCGCTGGCGACGCGCGCCGCCAGCGGGGCGTGAATACGGCCGCGGCAGAGTGGCCCGTTGAAGCCGCCCTCCATGCCTGGCGTATCTCTGGCCCCGGTCGCCCGTAGGCGTCCGCGCTGCACGCCCGTCCCCCATGCCCGAGTCTGATCCGAAGCCTGCCGCATCCGCGGCGTCGGCGCCTCCCCGCTGGCGGCGCGCACTGGCGTGGCTGTGGACGAAGGGGAAGGCCGCCGCGATCTGGATCTGGACGCGGCTGCGGACGGCCGCCCTCCGCGTCTGGGGCGAGGTTCGGAACACGGAGAACCCGAAATCGAAGCGCGTGCTGTGGGCGGCCGGCGGCGTGGCGGGCGGGAGCGCTGTGCTCGGGGTGGCGCTCGTCGTGCTGCTGTTCGTCTATGCGCTCGTCCTCTGGCCGTTTACGCCGTCGGTCTCAGATCTCCGGGGCGCGCGCGAGATCTACCCCTCGACCGTCGTCTCGGCCGACGGCGTGACGCTCACGCGCTACGCCCGCCGCAACCGCGAGTGGAAGTCGATCGACGAGATCTCGCCCGAGGTCGTCCGCGCGCTCGTGGCGACCGAGGACCGGCGGTTCTACCGCCACGGCGGCGTCGACCTCGTCGGCTGGGGCGCCGTCGCCGTCGGCGCGTTCACGGGGCACGGGCTCCGCGGCGCCTCGACGCTCACGCAGCAGCTCGCGCGCAACCTCTTCCCGGACGAGATCGGCAACGCGGCCAGCGTCACGCGCAAGATCCGCGAGGCCATCACGGCCTGGAAGATCGAGCGCGTCTACTCGAAGGACGAGATCCTGGAGCTCTACCTCAACACGGTCCCGTTTCTCTACAACGCGTGGGGCATCGAGATGGCGGCGCGGACCTACTTCTCGACCTCGGCCGAGGACCTCAGCCGGCTCCAGGCGGCCACGCTCGTCGGCATGCTCAAGGGGACGTACTCGTACAACCCGTACCGCAACCCGGAGCGCGCCAAGGCCCGGCGCAACGTCGTCCTCGGCCAGCTGGTCCGGTTCGGCGACGTGCCCGAGGCCGAGATCACGCCACTGCTCGACGAGCCGCTGGGCCTCCACTTCGAGCGCCAGCCGATGATGCAGAGCCGGGCGCCGCACTTCACCGAGCACGTCCGGCTCTTCCTGGAGGACTGGGCCGACCGCAACGGCTACAGCCTCTACGGCGACGGCCTCACGATCCACACCACGCTCGACTGGCGGATGCAGCAGGCCGCGGCCGAGTCGGCGCGGAAGTTCGGGGACGCGCTGCAGACGGTGGCGAACGTCGAGTGGGGCCGGTCGTCCGCCAGCCGTCTCGGGACGACGACGGCGCCCTACTACTCGGCGGCCTCGTCGACGACGCCGTTCGACCAGTTCTGGAACCTCCGCCGCGCCGCGTCCGACGCGTTCATCCGCGACACTGACCGCTACCGCAAGACCATCGCGCTCGGGGAGGACGACGCCTCCACCATCGCCCGCCTCCGCGCCGACGGCGCCTTCCTCGACAGCCTCCGCCAGCGCAAGATGCGCCTGGAGGTCGCCCTCACGGCCGTCGACCCGACCGATGGGCACGTCAAGGTGTGGGTCGGCAGCCGCGACTTTGAGCGCTCGGCCTACGACCACGTCGCCCGCGCGCGCCGCCAGCCGGGCTCCACCTTCAAGGCGTTCCTCTACGCCCGCGCCCTCGAAGAGGGCTTCCACCCGGACGACGAGAACCCCGACGCCGTCGTCGCCAGCGACATGACGGACGGGACGGTCTGG
>CAYPVZ010000076.1:0-10083 GCA_964414235.1 uncultured Rhodothermales bacterium
GCCAGGAAGTCGTCGAGCCGGTCGGGCCGGAACGTCATGCGGACGGTTCGGAGGAGCATGGGCTCGGGAGAGTCAGCGCCAGCCCCACGGCTGGAAGGCGACGCGGGCGCCGGCCTCGGTAGCAGATCCTGGCGGGAGATGAGCGAGGCCGTCGGAGTGGGCGAGTGACAGGGCGACGTGGGAGCCCTGCGCGCCGGCCGGGGCGACGTGGAGCTGGCCGGTCGCATCGCGGTGAGCGACGACGCGGGCGAACGTGTGGAGGTCGGGGGGGGAGGCGATCGACTCGTCGAGCACGGCGGGCTGGGTGGCGCCCTCGGCTGGCTGCCCGAGGCACGCCGCCAGCAGGGGGCGGACGTAGACCTCGAAGCAGACGGCTGCGCTCACGGGGTTGCCGGGCAGCCCAACGACGGGTCGGCCGCCGAGCGTCCCAAATGCGAGGGGCTTCCCGGGCCGCTGGCGGACCTGCCAGAAGCGCCATGCGGCTCCGCGCTGCTCCAACTCCGCCCGGACAAGGTCGCGCTCGCCCATCGAGACGCCCCCGGCGAACACGAGCACGTCGGCCGTAGCGGTGGCGTCGAGGACGGCGGCGATGGAGGACGCGTCGTCACGGGCCACGAACGGGCCGAGGACGGTTCCTCCGGCGGCCTTGACCTGCGCCGCCAGTCCGGGGCCGTTGGCGTTGCGGATCTGTCCCGGCCCTGGTGGTTCGCTCACGTCGACCAACTCGTCGCCCGTCGCGACGACGGCCACGATTGGAGGACGAGCGACGCGGACGGTCGCCGCTCCCACCGACGCGAGCAGCCCGATGGCCCCGGCTGTCACGACCGTCCCGGCCTCCAGCACGGCGACGCCTTCGGCGAGGGCTCCGCCTCGCAAACGGACGTGCTGGCCCGGCGTCGGTGCACGCGTGAAGCGGACCGATGTCGCCTCGCGCGAGGTCCACTCGACCGGCGCGACGGCCTCGGTGCCCGGCGGTACCGGCGCTCCTGTCATGACCGCGACGACAGTGCCACGAGGCAGGGGAGGGGGCGGAGCGTCGCCCGCGTGGACGGTCCCTGCGAGCGGGAGCGTCGCCGGCAGAGCACCGAGATCGGCCACGCGAACGGCGTAGCCGTCCATCGCCGCGTTGTCGAACGGCGGCTGCGGCTCGGGCGCCACGACGGCCTCGGCCAGCGTCCGCCCGACGGCGTCCGCCAGCGCGACGCGCTCGGTGCCCATCGGCTGGGCCGCGGCGAGGACGAGCGCGCGGGCCTCCCCGACCGAAACCAGGGGGCGCACTCAGCCGCCGTAGCCGAACAGCGTCATGAACTTGGTCGCGAAGGGGACGGAGCCCTTCATCTTGACCTTCCCCTGCATCATGGCCATCATCGGGTTGAGCTCCCCGTTCTCGATGGCGACCCAGTCGGCCGTGTCGGCCGTGAGGCGGAGCGTGGGGTCCTCGGGGACCTCGCCGTCGAGGATGTCGAGCTGGCCGTCGTGGACGTAGAGCGTGACGTCGCGGGCGTCGGGGCCGGTGAGGTTCATGTAGACCCGGTCGTCCATCGACTTGGCCTTGTCGGCCTTGAAGCGAGAGGGGTAAGAGGCGAGGACCTCGTCGAAGGTGGCGTAGCGGGGCATGAAGGAAGAGGCGAGGGGAGGTGCGAAGCGAGGCGATCCGAACGGTCGCCGGGAGTCATGAACGGAACGGCAGCGTCCGGGCTCCCGTTCGTCGGTCTCTCTTCCCGCTGGACGCGTCGATGGACTGGTACCCCCTGACGGAGTACCCCACAGAGGAACTGTGGAGGGGCACCGTTCTCCGCCTCCTCGTCAGTCGGTGGCCGTACGAGACCCCTGTCGACTACATGCTGGCCGAGGCGCGCGGCTCACCGTGCGGGCTGGCGATTCTCGTGAGCAGCGGTTATAAAGCGGGCTCTCTCCTCGTTCAGCCGCCCGTCGAAGCTCGCAGCGCTCCTGATGTCGTCGCGGTCTCACGGTCGTGGCTGGTTGCGAACTGGGAGCGGTGGGTCTCCTCTGCATGCACGGTGCAGCAGGTCCTCGTGGCAACGAGATACCCGCCGGGCATCGGAGGCGATGTCGTGGTGGCCTCTGCCTGAGCCGCTACGCGCCTGCCCCGCTGGCGCCGCCCGCCAGCGGGCGCTGGGGGTCGACGGGGAAGCTGGGCGAGGGCGGGGACGCGGCCGGCTGGCGGACGACCTCCCACACGAGGTGGCGGAGGTCTGGCAGAATGAGCTCGTCGAGCGCCAGCGCGACGCCGTTCTCTGAGCCCGGGCAGCAGAAGAGGAGCGTCTCGGCCGGACCGTCCTCGGCGCCGTAGAGCCCGGCCGTGGCCCGTGAGAGGAGGGCCGCCGCGCCGATCGTCTTGTACGAGAGCATCCGGAACAGCTCGCCGAAGCCCGGCAGCGGCTTCTGGATAAGCCGCTCGGCGATCTCGACGGTCCGGTCGCGCCGTCCGATGCCCGTTCCGCCCGTCGTGATGACGACCTCGACGCGGCCGGCGAGGTGGAGGAGCACGCTCCGGATGGCCTCGCCGTCGTCCGGCACGATGCGGTAGAACTCCAGGAGGTGGCCGGCGTCGCGAAGGCCGTCGGCGAGGCGACGGCCGCCCGCGTCGGTCTCCTCGGTCCGCGTGTCGGAGACCGTGATGACGGCGCAGGCGACGGGCGTGTCGGGGGCGAGGGCGCGGTGTTCGTCGGCAGACATGGCAGGAGCGGGTCGTCGGCTCTCACCCGTGCCGGTGTAGGTCCGTTCCTCCATCCTCGTTACGTTCCCCGAACCATCGCGGCGGGTCGTAGCCGTGGCCGCCCCACGGGTTGCAGCGGAGGATGCGCCAGGCGGCGAGGATCGTGCCCCGGACGGCGCCGAACTCGCGGAGCGCCAGCACGGCGTACTCGGAGCACGTCGGCGTGTAGCGGCACGAGGCCGGCAGCCACGGCGAGATGGCGCCCTGGTAGACGCGCACGAGGCCTACGAGGGCGAGGCGCGGCAGGCGCCACACGGCGCGGGCGAGGTCAGCGGGCGTCATGGGCCCCGAAACGGACGACGGGCGGCCCGGGATTCCCGGCCGCCCGTCGTCGGTGCCCGGCTGGCGAGGCGTGCCGCCAGCGGGGGGCTCAGGCGTAGATGCCGCGCAGCTTGAGCGCGCCGGCCACCTTCTCGATGGCGATCACGTAGGCGCCGATGCGCATGCTCGTGTCGTAGTGCTCGGCGGCGTCGTAGACGCGGTCGAAGCCGGCCCGCATCATCCGGTCGAGCCGGCGGTTGACCCGGTCGCGCGACCAGAAGTAGCCCTGGCGGTCCTGGACCCACTCGAAGTACGAGACGGTCACGCCGCCCGCGTTGGCGAGGATGTCCGGGATGACGAGCACGCCGTTCTCGTTGAGGATCGCGTCGGCGTTGGCCGTCGTCGGGCCGTTGGCGCCCTCGGCCACGATCTTGGCCTTGACGTCGCCGGCGTTCTCGGACGTGATCTGGTTCTCCTTGGCGCACGGCGCGAGGACGTCCACATCGAGCGCCAGCAGTTCTTCGTTGGTGATCGGCTCGGCGCCGTCGAAGCCCGTGAGCTGGTTGCCGTTCGCCGCGGCGTAGGCGATGGCCGCGTCGATGTCGATGCCGCCGGCGTTGTAGTAGCCGCCGGTCACGTCCGAGACGGCGACGACCTTGCAGCCCTGCTCGCGCAGCAGCTGCGCCGCCACCGAGCCGACGTTGCCGAAGCCCTGCACGGCCACCGTGCTCTGGCCGGGCCGCATGCCCAGGCGCTCCATCGCGCCGAGCGTCGTCGTCATGACGCCGCGGCCGGTGGCTTCGCGCCGGCCCTCGGAGCCGCCGATGAGCAGCGGCTTGCCCGTCACGACGGCCGGCTCGGTCCGCCGGACGTGCATCGAGTACGTGTCGAGCAGCCAGGCCATGACCTGCTCGTTCGTGTTCATGTCGGGCGCCGGGATGTCCTGGTCTGGGCCGAACACGTCGAGGAGGTTGGCCGTGTAGCGCCGCGTCAGCCGCTCGATCTCGCCGGGCGACATGGTCCGCGGGTCGCACGTCACGCCGCCCTTGGCCCCGCCGAACGGGACGCCGACGACGGCGCACTTCCACGTCATCCACGCCGCCAGCGCCTTGACCTCGTCGAGGTGGACGTCGGGCGCGAACCGGATGCCGCCCTTCGAGGGCCCGAGCACCTCGTTGTGGATCACGCGGTAGCCCTCGAACACCCGAAGCGAGCCGTCGTCCATGACGACGGGGACGCTCGTGATGTGGATGCGGGACGGGCTGCGGAGGTATTCGTAGATCCCGGAGTCGAGGCCGCGGAGGTCGGCGGCGACGTCGAACCGGTCCATCATCGACTCGAACGGGTTGTTCTTGTCGAGGTGGGGGGCGGGCTCCTGGTAAACGGCGCGGCTCTTGACGTCGCGCTTGAACGGGGTGGACATGGCAACCCGCGAGAGCGGGGGAAGAAACGGGGGGCGCGAAAGTAGGAGGCGAGGTCCGAGAACCTCGGTGGGAGCCACCGTTCGGAAGCGCTTCCGAACGGAGTCTTCGCGAAGCTATCGCCCCGAATGGACGACCCGTCGCCGTCGTTCCGTCTCCCCGAGACGTTCGCAGGAACAGGCGACGAGGGGCGTCAGCAGAAACGAATGGAGAGTCCATCCGCCCCGCTGGCGGTCGCGCTGCGCCGTCCCCACCTTCCGGATTCGACACTCGACCCTGCCCGTGACCCGCCAGCGTCTTAAGGACCTCGCCTCCCTCGGCCGCCGACGCGCGCGCCGCGACCACGGCGTGTTCCTCGTCGAGGGCATCCGCTCCGTCGAGGCCGCCGTCCATGCCGGTGCCCATCTCGACGAGATCGTCGTCGCCGAGGGGGCGGACGACGTGCGGCTGGCGGCGCTCGCCGCCAGCAGGGCGGCGCCCGTCTCGCGTGTGCCCCCCCGCGACCTCGACCGAATCGCCGATGCGCAGACGTCACAGGGCGTGATCGCCGTCGCCCGGTCGATCGTCGCCGAAGCACTGGACGAGGTCGTCGGGCCCATCCTGTTGCTGGACGGCGTCCAGGATCCCGGCAACGTCGGCGCGCTGGTTCGCTCCGCGGCGTGGTTCGGCGCCCGCACCGTCGTGGCCGACGAGAAAACGGCGGACTTCGAGACGCCCAAGGCCGTCCGCGCGTCGATGGGAGGGATCTGGGACGTCGCGCTGGTGCGCGTGCCGTCGCTCGTGCCCGTCCTGGAGCAGCTGGCGGCGGCCGGCGTCGAGGCCTGGGGCGCCGACCTCGGCGGCACGCCGGTCCGGGCGTGGAAGCCCGGCCGGGCCGCGGCGCTCGTGATGGGGAGCGAGGCGCACGGTCTTTCGGCTCCCGTGGCCGACGCGCTCCGCTCGGCCGGCGGCTTCGTCCACATCCCCGGGGCCGGTGGGGGAGGGCCGCGCGGCATCGAGTCGCTCAACGTGGTCGTGGCCGGCGGCATCCTGCTGGCACAGTGGCTCGGGTAGGGAGCCCCAGGCCTTCCGGCGCGTAGCTTGGCCCCATGGAGATCGCCGCCATCCAGGGACTCAAAGTCGAGTCCGCCCTGCTCCCCCTCGAAAAGCCCGCGGCCGTCGGCGAGCGCGCGCAGCGGCTCCGCATCGGCGTGCCGTCGGAGGCCGGCAACAACGAGCGCCGCGTCGCGCTGGCGCCGTACGCCGCCGCCGTCCTCGTCGCCTCGGGCCACGAGGTCCGAATCCAGGCCGGCGCCGGGAGGGAGGCCCAGTTCGCCGACACCGACTACGCCGACGCCGGCTGCGAGGTCGTCGAGACGGCCGGCGAGATCTACGCCGAGAGCGACCTCGTCGCCAAGGTGTTCCCGCCCCGCTCCGAAGAGCTCGACCTGATGCAGGAGCGCCAGGTCCTCATCTCGGCGCTCCACCTCGGCGGTCTCCAGTCGGAGACGCTCCGCCGGCTCATGGAGCTCAAGGTCACCGGCATCGGCTTCGAGTTCATCGCCGACGCCGACGGGACGCTCCCCATCGTGCGCATGATGCACGAGATCTCGGGCTCGATGGCGGTCCAGACCGCCGCCCGGCTGCTGGAGTCCACCGAGGGCGGGCGCGGCGTCATGCTCGGCGGCATCTCCGGCGTCCCGCCCGCCACCGTCGTCATCCTCGGCGCCGGCGTCATCGGCGAGTGGGCCGCGCGCACGGCCATCGGCTTCGGCGCCCACACCATCGTCCTCGACACCGACCTCCCGGCCCTCCGCGCCATCGAGCACGTCCTCGACCGCCGCGTGACGACGGCCATGGCCAACCCGACCTACCTCAAGAACGCCGTCAAGAACGCCGACGTCGTCATCGGCGCGGCCATGTCGGTCGGCCAGCGCTCGCCCGTCGTCGTGACCGAGGAGATGGTGGCCTCGATGCGCCAGGGCTCGGTCGTCGTCGACCTCGTCATCGACCAGGGCGGCTGCGTCGAGACCAGCCGGCCGACGACGGCGGAGGCGCCGACGTTCGTCGCCCACGGCGTCGTCCACCACTGCCTCCCGAACCTGCCCAGCGCCGTCGCCCGGACCGGCACCTACGCGCTCTCGAACGCCCTCACGCCGTACCTGTTGGACATCGGCGAGGCCGGCAGCATCAACGACGCACTCTGGTCCAACGTCAGCCTCCGGACTGGCACCTACGTCTACCGACGCCACCTCACCAAGAAGAGCCTCGCGGCCATGTTCAACATGCCCCACCGCGACATCGAGCTCCTCATCGCCTCCGGCATCTGACATGCGCCTCGTGATCGCCCTGGTTCTTCTCGCGCTGGCGGCCCCGCTGGCGCTCGCGCAGGGCGCCACCGTCCGCGCGACCACCGAGGACGGCCGGCACATCCTCGTCCACCCCGGCGGCACGTGGGTCATCGACCCGGACCCGGACGGGCCCATGGCCGAGATCGAGCTCGACCTCACCCAGGCGGTGCCCCCGCCTGCGCCCGCGGCGGGTACCCAGCGACAGACGCTCACGAGCGCGAGCGGGGCCTACGCCATTGAGTACGACGCGGACACCTGGCGGCGGCCTCCCAGCCGTGCCGACGCAGAGAGCGAGTTCGAGCTTCAACTCCCGTTTGGCGCCGCCTACGCCATGACCATCTACGAGGCGTACCCGACCACCTCGAAAGACGTCCGCGACCTCGTCGTCGCGAACGCCGAGGCCGGGACCGTCGGCGGTGTTACGATCCTTTCCGAGCGGCCCCTCGTGGTGCCCGGCGGGTCCGGCATCCAGATCGAGTTTCAGGGACGGGCCGAAAACGGGGTCGAGATCCGCTTCATCACGTCCGCGTTCGGGACGGAGTACGGCGCCCTCCAGGTCGCCACCTTCACGGCCGCCTCCAACGCCGACCGCTACCGCGACACCATGCGGGCCCTGCACGAGGGGATCCGACTGACGAAGCCCGGCAGGTGATCGACGACGCCCCGGTCGCGCTCCGCGCCGAGGTCGACCTCGGCGCCATCCGCCACAACGTCCGCCAGCTGGCGGCCCGGCGCCACGACGAGGTCGTCGGCGTCGTCAAGGCCAACGCCTACGGGCACGGCGCTGTCCCCGTCGCCAGGACGCTGGTCGAAGAAGGCGTCGGCCGGCTGGCGGTCGCCACCGTCCCCGAGGCCGTCACATTGCGCGAGGCCGGCGTCGAGGCCCGGATCCTCGTGCTCGCGGCGCCGCTCGCCGACTTCCTCGGCGCCTACGAGGCCTGGGGCCTCGAGGCCGTCGCCTCCTCGGCCGACGTCGCCGAGGCCATGGCTCGGCGCGCCTTCGCCCAGAAGGTCCACGTCAAGGTCGACACCGGCATGCACCGCATCGGCGTGGCCCCACCCGAGGCCGCCCGCGTCGTCCGCCAGCTCCAGACCGCCGGCGTCCCCGTCGAGGCCGTCTGGACCCACCTCGCCACCGCCGACGCCCCCGACCCCGGCTTTGCCTTCGAGCAGGTCAAGCGGTTCGACGGCGTCCTCCGCGACCTCGGCCCCGACGCGCCGCCCTTCGTCCACCTCGGCAACGGGCCGGCGCACGTCCGGCTGCCCCCGCTCACGTCGCGGCCGGCGCTCGTGCGCCTCGGCGGCGTCCTCTACGGCCTCGACTCGGACGCCGCGATGGCCCCCGCCACCGCTGACCTCCGGCCCGCCATGCGCCTCGTCACGCGCGTGCTCCACCTCCAGACCGTCCCGCCCGGCGAGTCCGTCAGCTACGGCCGCACCTGGGTCGCCGAGCACCCGACGCGCATCGCCACGCTCGGCGTGGGCTACGCCGACGGCCTCCCGCGCTCGCTCTCGAACCGCGGCGAGGTCGGCATCGGCGGCGCCCGCTACCCCGTCGCCGGCCGCGTCTGCATGGACATGACCATGGTCGCCCTCGGCGACCCCGACGGCCCCGCGTCCGCCGTCCGCGTCGGCGACGAAGCCGTCCTCTTCGGCACCGGCGGCCCCCGCGTCGAGGCGCTGGCGGAGGCCGCCGGCACCATGGCCTACGAGCTCACCGCCGCCCTCACCGGGCGCGTTCGCCACGTCTACGCCGACGGCTGAGCCCGCGCCCACTCGCGCCGCCAGCGCGGCGGAAGGGCCCCGCCTCCGATCACCGGCCGGATGCAGTCGATCAAGAGCCCAAAGCAGCCGATCAAGAGCCCGGAGCAGCCGATCAACAGGCCAGAGCAGTGAATCAAGAGCCCAGAGCAGCCGATCAAGGGGCCAAAGCAGTGAATCAAGAGCCCGGAGCAGTGCGTCCGGAGGCCGATTCAGTGCGTCCAGACACAAAAGCTTCAGTGCGTCCAGACACAAAAGCAGGGCGTCCAGGCACGGCCGCAGGGGAGCAGCAGCCCCGGAGCTGCGCGACATCGGCCGGGCGCCGCCCATGCGAGGCCCTCGCCAGCCGCGCCGCCAGCCGGAGAGCCCATCGTCGGTCGTAGGGCAGAACCCGCGCGGCCGGGCCGTGTATATCCTCGCAGGGGCTAGCTTGTGCCGCCCCTCACCCGACCACTCAACCCGCGCCCCATGGCTACCTCCACCCCACAGGAGATCACCATCCTCGTTGTCGATGACGAGGAGGACGTCGTCGAGATCATCTCCCACTTCCTCCGCGAGGAGGGCTACAACGTGCTCACGGCACACGACGCTGACGAGGCCCTCTCGAAGGCCGGCCCCGACGTCGACGCCATCGTGCTCGACGTGATGCTCCCGGGCATGAGCGGGTTCGAGATCGCCAAGCGCCTCCGCGGCCGCGTCGAGACGGAGAAGATCCCGATCATCATGCTCACGGCCAAGACCGAGGAGACCGACCAGCTCGAAGGCCTCCAGAACGCCGACCAGTACCTCACGAAGCCGGTCTCCCCGCAGGTCGTCCTCGCCAACATCCGCGCGGTCCTCCGCCGGACGGGCACCGAGGAGAGCAAGACCCTCTCCGTCGCCGGCCTCACCATCTACGAGGACGAGTACCGCGCCACCCTCGAAGGCGACGACCTCGGCCTCACGCTGACCGAGTTCGAGCTCCTCCGCTACCTCGTCCGCCACCCGCGCAAGGCGTTCACGCGCCAGCAGCTGCTGGAGACGATCTGGAAGGACGCCATGATGGTCACCGAGCGGACCGTCGACGCCCACATCAAGAACCTCCGCGAGAAGCTCGGCGAGTTCGCCAAGCACATCCAGACGGTCCGCGGCGTGGGCTACCGCTTCGTCGAGGAAGCCGTCGCCGAGGAGGCGTAGGCCGGGACGCCGGACTGGCGGGGCGGGGGGCACGGCGCCCCCCGCCTCCGGTCCCCCCCCGAGAGTCCCCATCCGCATGCGCTGGCGCGACGTCCGCGAGATCGTCTACCCACGTCGGGCCTCGACCCAGACGTGGATGATGCTCACGTTCGCCCTGTTCGTGGGGCTGGCGGTCGTCGGCGTCGGGCTGTACTCGTTCCTCATCCTGCGGGGGCAGGTCCGCGACGCGGCCCGCCAGACGCTGCGCGAGGAGGCCGAGCGGTTCGCTGTCCAGCTCGAAGCCGAGCCCGACCGCCAGGCGCTGCTCGACCTCGGCGACCAGATCGCGCGCCTGACGCACATCGACGTCGCTCTCGCCACGCCCGACGAAGTCGTCGGCGACTTCGTCGGGCGT
>CAYPVZ010000077.1:0-10075 GCA_964414235.1 uncultured Rhodothermales bacterium
GAGTCGATGTCGATGTCGTTGACGAAGGCCGCCGCGCGGCGGCCGGTCTCGGAGAGGGCTTGGCCGAGCGTCTCGAAGGTGGCTTCGAGGACGAAGGCCGCCTTCTCAGAAGTGCCGAGGTCGTCGAACGCCTGGCGGACGTCGTCGAACGGATCGTTGGGGGTGGTGCGCGAGGCCATGGGCGTGCGGAGGAAGTGCGACGAGAGGAACGCGGAGCGGGCCATGGAGCCTGTCCCCGCCGCCTGCGTTGGACGGAAGCCCCGACCTCATGTTTCACTCCGTGCCCGAGCCCACGCCCGCCGATTCTCCGACCGAGCCCGACGAGCGGCGCGGCCTCGTCGTCCGCTCGACGGGCAGCTGGTACGACGTCCGCACCGACGACGGCGACGACCTGAAGGCCCGCATCCGCGGCCGCTTCCGCCTCGACGCCATCGAGATCGACGAGACCAACCCGCTCGCCGTGGGCGACCGGGTGGTGATGGTCGTGGGCGACGATGGGACGGCGATCATCAACCAGATCGAGCCCCGCGAGAACCAGCTCAGCCGCCGCGCCTCTGGCAAGCGCGGGAGCGTCCGCGAGCACGTCATGGTCGCCAACGTCGACCGCGCGTGGTGCGTCCAGTCCACGTTCGGGCCGAAGGTGAACCCCGGCTTCGTCGACCGCTTCCTGGTGGCCGCCGAGACGCGCCACATCCCGGCCGGCCTCATCCTGAACAAGGCCGACCTGCTCGACGGCGAGCCGCGCGCGCAGGAGGCCATCGCCTTCTGGCAGGAGCTCTACGAGGACCTCGGCTACCCTGTCCTCCTCACCAGCACCAAGAGCGGCCTCGGCGTCGACGCCTTCCGCGCCGCGCTGGCGGGCCGCATCAGCGTGGTCTCCGGCCCGTCCGGCGTCGGCAAGTCGAGCCTGCTGAACGCGGTCGAGCCGGGCCTCGGGCTCAAGACCTCCGAGATCGGCGAGCGGACCCAGAAGGGGCGCCACACGACCACGTTCGCGACGCTCCTGGAGGCCGGAGGGGGCTGGGTCGCCGACACGCCGGGCATCCGCGAGTTCGGGCTGTGGGACCTCACGCCCCAGGAGCTCGGCGGCTACTTCGTCGAGTTCCGCCCGTTCATTCCTGACTGCCGCTTCCCGGACTGCACCCACGCCCACGAGCCCGGCTGCGCTGTCCAGGCCGCCGTCGACGCAGAGGAGATCACGCCCGAGCGCTATGGGAGCTACCTCGCCATGCTGGAGACGGTCGAGGAGGCGTTCCGAGAGACCGAGCAGGCGCGTTGGCGCACGCTCGGCCGTCCCGACGACCCGGACGAGCCGGTCGAGGACATCGAAGAGTAGCACACGGTCGGGCGGCGCCAGCGGCTAGCGCTTTCGGTCGGTGGCGTACGAGCGGAGGGCGCCGCACGCCGTGCAGCGCCACGTGTCGACGAGGTAGACCGCGCGCCCCCTCATCTTGGTGCCGGTCCAATGGCTCCGCTCGTGGACGCCCTCGGCCCACGTCGCCTGGAGGCGGGCCCCTTGGGTCACGTCGAGCATGAAGCCCTGTTCCATCGAGCCGCCGCACTCGGGGCACGGGCGCGGCGGCTCGATGGAGCGCGCGCTGCTCACGACGCCTTCTTGCGCCGGGCGGTCTTCTTGGCTCCGCCCTTCGCCGCCTTGGCGTCGACGAGGGCGACGGCCTCCTCCAGCGTGACCGTGTCCTTGTCCATGTCCTTCGGGATCGTCGCGTTGGTCTTCTCGTGCTTGACGTAGGGCCCGTAGCGGCCCTCGAAGACCTCCAGCGGCTTGCCCGAGACCGGGTGCGCGCCGAGCGTCCGCAGCGGCGCGGCCTTCTGGCGCTTCTGCGCGAGCAGCTCCAGCGCGCGGTCGAGCGTCACCGTCAGCACGTCGTCGCCGTCCGCAGGCTTGAGGCTGGCGTAGGTCCGCTCGTGCTGGACGTAGGGGCCATACCGGCCGATGTTGGCCTTGATCGGCTCGCCCGTCTCCGGGTGATTGCCGAGCGTCCGCGGCAGGTTGAGCAGGCTCACCGCCAGCTCGAACGTGACGTCGCCGGGCTCGACGCCCTTGGGCAGCGACGTCCGCTTCGGCTTGGTCTCCTCGTCGTCGCCGAGCTGGACGTAGTGGCCATAGGGGCCGGCCTTGAGAAGAATCGGCATCTCGGCCGTCGGGTGGATGCCGAGTGGCCGCTCGTCGGCGTTCGCGCCGATGAGCTCCGCCAGCGACGCCTCCGTGACGTCGGCCGGGGCGAGGTCGGGCGCGATGGTCGCGGTGCTCCCGTCCGGCGCCGCGACGTACGGGCCGTAGCGCCCGACGCGAACCTCGTAGTCGCCCCACTTCACGTGGCGCATCGTCGAGATCTCCCGCGGGTCGATGGTCTCGACACCGGTTTCCACCTTCTTCTCCAGCCCCTCGGGCCCGTTGAAGAACCGGTCGAGGTACGGCCCGCGCTGCTCGTCGCCAGAGGCGATCTCGTCCAGTTCCTCCTCCATCCGCGCCGTGAAGTCGGTGTCCACGAGCCGGTCGAAGTTCTTCGCCAGCAGGTTCGTCGTCGCCAGCCCCGTGAACGTCGGCACCAGCTGGTTCTTCTCGCGGACGACGTAGCCCCGCCGGACGACGGTGTCGATGATCGACGCGTAGGTCGACGGCCGCCCGACGCCGGCCTTCTCGAGGGCCTGGACGAGCGAGGCGTCGGTGTAGCGGGCGGGCGGCTTTGTCTCGTGCCCGGCCGCCTCGACCGATTTGCAGCCGGGGCGGTCACCCTCGGAGAGCGGCGGCAGCGGGTTGTCGCGGTCGTCGAGCGCCGCACTCGGGTCGTCCTTGCCCTCGACGTAGGCCCGGAAGAAGCCCGGGAACTCGATCACCTGGCCGGTTGAGCGGAACGTCGACGCGTCGTCGGTGCCCTCGGCCGCGAGGATCGTCGCACGCGTGCGGAGCAGCCGCGCCTCGGCCATCTGGCTGGCGACGGTCCGCTTCCAGATGAGGTCGTAGAGCTTGGCCTCGTCGCCGGAGAGCCCGAGCTCCTTCTTGGTCTTCATGGCCGTGCCCGCCGGGCGGATCGCCTCGTGCGCCTCCTGCGCGTTGCGGACCTTGGCGGAGAACTGGCGGGGCTTGGGCGAGAGGTACTCGCTCCCGTAGCGCGCCTCGACGGCGGCGCGGGCGGCCGTGATCGCCTCCTCCGACAGGATCGGCGAGTCCGTCCGCATGTAGGTGATGAGGCCCTGCTCGTAGAGCTTCTGCGCGGTCTGCATCGTGCTCCGGGCGCTCATGCCGAGCTTTCGGTTCGCCTCCTGCTGGAGCGTCGACGTGATGAACGGCGCGGCAGGAGAGCGACGCGCCTTGGTCTGCTCCACCTCCGCCACGCGCCAGTTGGCGTCCTTGAGGCGCGCCGCCAGCCCGGTGGCCTGCGCCTCGCCGAGCGCCAGCGCGTCGCTGCCGTCCTTGAGCCGGCCCGTCGTCTCGTCGAAGTCCTTGCCCGTCGCGAGGCGCTGCTCGCCGAGGTGCGTCATCGTGGCGTCGAAGGCCACGCCGCCCTTGTCGAGCGTCGCCGCGAGGTCGAAGTAGGACGCGCTGACGAAGTCGAGCCGCTCCCACTCGCGCTCGACGAGGATGCGCACGGCGACCGACTGGACGCGGCCAGCGGAGAGCTTGGGCGCGATCTTCTTCCAGAGCACGGGCGAGACCGAGTAGCCGACGAGCCGGTCGAGCACGCGCCGCGCCTCCTGAGCGTCAACGAGGCGGGTGTCCAGCTCGCGGGTCTGGTCGAGGGCCTTCAGGATCGCCTCCTTGGTGATCTCGTGGAACACCATCCGCCGGACGGGCACCTTCGGTTTGAGAACCTCCAGGAGATGCCACCCGATGGATTCACCCTCACGGTCTTCGTCCGTCGCGAGGTAGAGCTCGTCCGCGTCCTTGAGCGCGTCCTTGAGCTGCTTGACGACCTTCTTCTTATCCGCCGGGACCACGTAGAGCGGCTCGAAGCCCTCGGCGACGTTGACGCCCAGCCGGG
Source organism: uncultured Rhodothermales bacterium (assembly GCA_964414235.1). GTDB lineage: Bacteria > Bacteroidota > Rhodothermia > Rhodothermales > Rubricoccaceae > Rubrivirga. The sequence continues at coordinate 4,005 of CAYPVZ010000077.1, forward strand.
CCCACTTCTCCTTCTTGACCGCCGCCGGGATCTCGGCCGCCGACGACGGGAGGTCGCGAACATGGCCCATCGAGGCCTCCACCTGATAGCCGGGCGGGAGGAACTTCCGGATCGTACGGGCCTTCGTGGGGGACTCGACGACGACGAGGCGCTTCATAGACAAACGGACGCGAGGGGACCGGGCAAACTAGTCCCTGCCGCTGACGGCCTTGCGTCGCAGCATGCGTGCGGCAGGGAGCCGCTACACGCGGGCGGGCCGCGCCCGTTCCGTGGAGAACCGACGCTGAGCTACGACGCACCGCGCCGCGCCCCCGAAACGGACTCCCAAATCTGGCGCCCGAGTGAGCCCGAGACCGTGATGTCACCGACGCGCGAGATATGGACGACGCACCTCCCATCGCTGGCGGGCGACACGATCGAGACGTCGCTCCACAGCACCTGTCGGTAGTCGGTCTCCTTGGGCCCGAGCGCCACGAGCAGGCCCTCTGGGCTCACGGCGATGTGACCGTGGGGACCCGGAGACCGGAGGGGAACCGTCTCGTTCGGGGGGGTGGCCTCGTCGTAGAGACCCGCCAGTCGCTGGCGCATCGCCTCCTGCAAGTGATCGATGCGGCGAGATCGTCGGAACACATAGACGCCCGCCGCACCGGCGAGCCCTAGCACGACGAGCAGGACATACCCCATGGAACCCATAGTGGAGAATGCCGAACGTAGACGTGCCGAGGGTTTCCAGGCAAGGGCCTGGGGAGGCTTAACGTCTCTAAAACGTGGGCGCTCAGGCTACCTGAAGCGCTTTCAGTTCCCCAACGACGGCCTTCAAGGTCTCCTTTGCGTCGCCGAAGAGCATTTGCGTGTTCGACTTATGGAAAAGCGGGTTCTCGATGCCCGCATAGCCCGTCCGCATGGACCGTTTGAGCACGATGACCTGCCCGGCTTCGTCCACGTTGATGACCGGCATCCCATAGATCGGGCTCCCCGGGTCGTCGCGCGCGCCCGGATTGACGACGTCGTTCGCCCCGACCACCAGCGCCACGTCCACCTGCGGCATCTCGGGGTTGATCTCGTCCATCTCGATGAGCTGGTCGTAAGGCACGTTCGCCTCCGCGAGGAGCACGTTCATGTGGCCCGGCATCCGGCCCGCGACCGGGTGGATGGCGTAGCTCACCTCGACGCCCTCCTTCTGGAGCAGGTCGGCCAGCTCCCGGACCTCGTGCTGGGCCTGTGCGACCGCCAGCCCGTAGCCCGGGACGATGACGACGCGCCCCGCGTAGGCCATCATAACCGCCACGTCGTCCGCCGTGGTCGGACGGACCGGCAGGGCCTCACCATCGCCGCTGGCGGTGCTCGTGGACGCCTCGGCACCGAAGCCGCCGAGGAGGACGTTCGCGAGGGAGCGGTTCATCGCCTCGCACATGATCCGCGTCAGGATCAGCCCGCTCGCGCCGACGAGGGCGCCGGAGACGACGAGCGCGTAGTTCGAGAGGACGAACCCGGTCGCCGCGGCCGCCAGCCCGGAGTACGCGTTGAGGAGCGCCACGACGACGGGCATGTCGGCCCCGCCGATGGGGAGCACCAGCAGGACGCCGAGGACGAGTGAGAGCATGGCCAGCGCCGCCAGTCCGGGGACGGCCGCGTCGGCGGTGCCGCCCATCACCATCATCGCCAGCGCCCCGATGGTCCCGAGCCCGACGAGGATCGAGACGAGCCGAATCCCGGGGAAGCCGTTCGCCGAGACGCTCCCGCGCAGCTTGCCGACAGCCAGGAAGGAACCGGTCAGGGTGACGTTGCCGATCAGGATCGACAGGCCGATAACCAGGGCGGGAAGCGCAGCGAGCACCCCCTCCCCTTCCGACGCCATCTTGAAGACCTCGGCCCCGGCCACGAGCGACGACGCCGCGCCGCCGAAGCCGTTGAAGGCCGCCACCAGCTCTGGCATCTCGGTCAGCGCCGTCCGCCTAGCCAGGAGCACGCCGATGGCGCCGCCAACGAGCAGACCGCCCGCCAGCTCGGCAGGGTTCAGGATGCGCTCGGACAGCACCGCCGCGACGACGCCGATCAGCATGCCGATGGCCGCCAGCCGGTTGCCGGCCCGGGCCGTCCGAGGCGAGCCGAGGCGCTTGAGGCCGACGATGAAGAGCGACGCCGCGACGAGGTACGCGAGCGTAACGAGGGTCTCTGTCATGACACCTTCCCGCCGGTCGGGGCGTCTCCTTTCGGCTCGCGCGGCTTGAACATCTCCAGCATCCGGTCGGTCACCAGGAAGCCGCCGACCACGTTGATCGTGGCGAGCACAAGGGCAGCCACGCCGAGCCACTTCGCCCACGGCGCCTCGACGGCGCCCGCGACCACGATGGCGCCCAGAATGGTAATGCCCGAGATCGCGTTCGAGCCCGACATCAGCGGCGTGTGGAGCGTCGCCGGCACCTTCGAGATGACCTCGGCGCCGAGGAACGACGCGATCACGAACACGACGACGAAGGCGAGGCTCATGGCTGGACGGGCTGGGTCGAGAGGACGCGCTCATTGACGACGGACCCGCCATGCGTCACGACGGCACTCTGAAGGATCTCGTCGCCGAGATCGAGCACCAGTTCGCCGTCGTCGCCGACGAACTCGAGGACGAGCGCGGCGACGGTGCGGCCGTACATCTCGCTGGCGTGGCGCGGCATGTCGGCGGCGAGGTCGAGGGGGCCGAGGATCGAGACGCCGCCCTCGACGACGGCATCGCCCGGCCTCGTTAGCGCGCAGTTGCCGCCGTTCGGCGCCGCCAGATCGACGATCACCGAGCCGGGCGCCATCGCGTGGACGGCGTCTTCGGAGAGCAGGAGCGGTGCCGGCCGGCCCGGGATCAGCGCGGTCGAGAGGACGACGTCGAACCCGCCGGCGAGCGCCGCCAGCGCGGCGACCTGGCGGGCCTGCTCGTCCGCAGCGAGCGCCTTCGCGTAGCCCCGCGCGTCCTCGGCGTCGCCCGAGCCGAGGTCCAGTTCGACGAACGCGGCGCCGACGGACTCGACCTGCTCGCGGGCCGCCGCGCGCACGTCGTAGGCCGACGTCACCGCGCCCAGCCGCCGCGCGGTCGCGAGTGCCTGGAGACCGGCAACGCCGGCACCGAGGACGAGAACCTTGGCCGGACGAACGGTCCCGGCCGCCGTCGTGAGCAGTGGAAAAAACTTGGGCAGGCGCTCGGCGGCGAGGAGCACGGCCCGGTAGCCGGCGACGGTGCTCATGGCCGAGAGCGCGTCCATCTTCTGGGCACGCGTCGTGCGAGGGACGAGCTCCATCGAGATCGCCGTCGCGCCGGCCTCGGCATACGGCTGCGCGCTGGCGGGCTCGTCGAGCGGCCGCAAGAAGCCGACGACGGCCGTGCCGGTCGCCAGCGCCGCGATGTCCTCGGACGGGAGCCCCTTCACGGTGGCGACGAGGCCGGCACCGAGAGCGTCCGCTCGGCTGCCTAGACGGGCACCGGCCGACTCGAACTCGGCGTCTGAGAAGAAGGCGGTCTCCCCCGCCCCGCGCTCGACGACCACCTCGACGCCCTTGCGCGCCAGGCGCTTGACGGCGTCGGGCGCCAGCGCCACGCGCGCTTCACCGGGCGCGGTCTCGCGAGGGACGCCGACGACGAGGGGCACGGAAGGGCGGGGAAGTGAACTCGAACGCTACGCCCGATTCGGCGGATCGCGCAACGGCGAGTGCAACGTTACCCGTAGCGCTCCTCGAACTGGCGCATGAACTCGACCAACAACTCGACCGACCGAGGCTCGACCGCGTTGTAGATCGACGCCCGGATGCCACCGACCGTCCGGTAGCCCTTGAGCGCGAGCAGCCCCTCGTGCCGGGTCTCCTCGATGAACTGCGCCTCCAGCTCGTCGCTCGGCAGGCGGAACGTCACGTTCATGTGCGAGCGGCTGTCGGGCCGTGCCGTGCCGCGGTAGAAGTCCGTCGCGTCGATGGCGCCGTACAGGCGGTCCACCTTGGCCCGGTTGCGCTCGACCATGCCGTCGAGGCCGCCGTTCCGCTCCACCCACGCGAGCACTTTGTCGACCATGTAGACGGCGAAGACGGGCGGCGTGTGGAACAGCTTGGCTGCGTGCGTCCCGTAATCGAGCAGCGTCGGCAGGCCGGGCTGGCGGGTCTTGAGGAAGTCGTCCTGGACGAGGACGACCGTGACGCCGGCCGGGCCGATGTTCTTCTGCGCGCCCGCGTAGATCAGCCCGTAGCGGTCGGTGTCGATGGGCCGGCTGAGGAAGTCCGACGACGCGTCGCAGACGAGCGGCACGTCCACGATGGGCGCCTCGTGGAATTGGGTACCGTAGATCGTGTTGTTGCTCGTGAAATGCAGCCACGCGGTGGCCGGATCGACCCGCCAGTCCGAGGGCGTCGGAATGTACGTGTAGTCCGCCTCGGCGCTCGACGCGGCGACGTTGACCGTCGCGCCGCGGTCGCGGGCGACGATCTCGGCCTCCTCGATGGCCTTCGCGCTCCACGCGCCCGTGTCCAGGTAGCTGGCGACGCCGCCCGGCGCGAGGAAGTTGAGCGGGACCTGGTGGAACTGGAGCGACGCTCCGCTCTGGAGGAAGAGGACGTGCCAGTCGTCGCCCAGCCCGAGGAGCGACTTCAGACGGCTCTTGGCGCGCTCGGCGATCTCGGTATAGGCGCCCGATCGGTGGCTGACCTCGATGATCGAGGCCCCGAGACCGGGGTAGCAGGTCGCTTCGTCACGAACCTCTTCCAGCACCTCGGCCGGCAGGGCTCCCGGCCCTGCGGAAAAGTTGTGCTGGCGGAGGTTGAGGTCGGCGGCGGGCGTTTCGAGCGAGACGGGCTGGAGCATGGCACGGGCGGCGGGGGGACTCCTGAACCCCGCCGCCCGGCCCTGGGTTCTACTCCTCGTCGCACTCGCGGCGGCGCGTGTCCATGATCTGGACGATGCGCCAGCCGTCCTCGACGAGCGCCAGCATGAACGCGTTGACGCCGCAGTGCGAGAAGGTGCCACCCGCGTAGAAGCGGTACGGCGTCCAGGCCACGGCGAGGCCGTCGTCGACCAGGACCGGATACTCGTCGCCGAGCCGCTCGTCGAGGTCGACCGGAGCGCTGGAGACGGCCGTGAGAAACTCGCCGATGGCGTCCTCCTGCACGCGGCGCTCGTCGCCGCGGTGGATCGCCGTCATGAGGCGAGCCTCGGGATGCATCGTGGCGCGGATGGCTGTCGTGTCCTTGGCGCGCATGCCGTCGAACAGGTCGGCGATGACGGCGCGGACGGCGGCCTCGGATGAGTCGGCCGGCTGGGCGGCGACGAACGGAGCAGCGAGGAACAGAACGAGGGGAAGGAAACGCATGGGCGAGTGGGGAATGAGGATCCCAAGTCTAGGGACGCGGCCCCGATCCTCGGCATTCCCGCTGGCGTCTACTCAGGCAACGTCGTCCCGATCTGCTCGGCGGCCTCGGCGTCCGGCCGCGCCGGCTCGACGGTCTCGTGCCGCGGTGCGACGCTTCCCCTCGCCCGCGCCTCCAGCTCCTCGCGGACGAACCGCTGCATCCGCTCCTGCGCCGTCCGCGCAAACTTGAGCTGGAGGTGCCGGCCGAAGAGCTTGAAGCCGATGCGGTAGAACGGGTTACGGATCCGGTCCGGCCTCGAGAACGCGTCGATGTGGAACGCCACAGCGCCCGTCTGTTCGGTCTTGAGGACCTCGAACGTGATCTGCCCCATCTCGAAGTGGCCTTCGAGCGTGGCGTAGTCGAACCCGTAGGCCCACACCGACCCGGCCTCGGTCTCGCGCACCTCGTCGATCTCGTCGCCGACGCGGACGCCGAACCAGAACGTGAAGCCGAGGAAGCGCGCCCGCAGCAGCATCGGCCGGCCCGACAGCGGCTCGTCGGGCGAAAAGATGCCCGTGATGAGGCTCGGGTCGGGGAAGGCGTAGTGCCGGACGAGGTCGCAGGCGATGGCGAACGAGGCGCGCGCGTCGGTCTCTGCGAGGGGCCGGCCCGGCGGCTCGGGTGGGAGGTCGGCCTCGTAGTGGTCGAGGCGCCAGCCATCGGCTTCGGAGACCTCGTAGTCGTCGGCGAGCTCGAAG
>CAYPVZ010000078.1:0-10062 GCA_964414235.1 uncultured Rhodothermales bacterium
GCCGGATCTCCACGAGCTGGCGTACCTGCCGTTCGGCGTCCGCGAGTTGATCATGTTCGCCGTTTGCGTGCTGGCCTACCGGACGGCCAAGCCGGAGGCGCTCAAGGGCAACGACTTCAACTTCGAGCCCATCAAGGAGGTCGGTTTCCTGTTCATCGGCATCTTCCTGACGATGCAGCCGGCGCTCACGCTCATCGGCCAGTTCGCGGCCGAGAACCGGGACTCGCTGAGCGTGACCAGCTTCTACTTCGGAACCGGCCTGCTCTCGGGCGTGCTCGACAACGCGCCGACCTACGTGAGCTTCCTCTCGGCCGCCATGGGCAAGTTCGGGCTCGACGTCAACCTGCCGCAGATGGTCCACGAGTTCGCGCTCGGGGCCGACCCGGGCGTCGGGTTCTACAACCCGGCCACGACGTTCTACCTGGAGGCCATCTCCATCGGCGCCGTGTTCTGGGGCGCGCTGACCTACATCGGCAACGGTCCCAACTTCATGGTCAAGGCCATCGCCGAGTCGTCGGGCGTGCAGACGCCGTCGTTTGTGGCCTACATCGTGAAGTACTCGCTCCCGATCCTCGTCCCGATCTACATCCTCGTCTGGCTCGTCTTCTTCAGCGGCTACATCATCCCGCACCCGACGGACCTGCCGGTGGAGCTGATCCTCCCGGTCCTCCCGCTCTGATGCCCGACCGCACGCCCCTGACCGAGCCCGAGATCGAGGCGGCCCTGCCGTCCGGCTGGCGGTGCCAGTCGGACGAGGCGTGCTCGACCATCGAGCGGTCCTTCACCTTCCCGGACTTCCGGGCGGCGTTCGCCTTCCTCACGCGCGTCGCGTTCGAGGCCGAGGCCATGGACCACCACCCCGAGATCACGAACGTCTACGACCGCGTCACCCTGGCGCTCTCGACGCACGACGCGGGCCACCGCGTGACCGAGACCGACCTCGCGCTCGCCCGCCAGATCAACGCCCTCTTCGGCGGCTGACCGCTCTTCGACCTCATGTACGACTCCTTCCTCGCCGACCTCGCCGCCACCGGCCCGATCCTCTTCGTGGCCGCGCTCGGCGTGCTCGTCGTCGTCCTCGACGCCTTCCGCAACGACGACGCGTCGATCCCGTGGGTCGCCGGACTCGGGATGACCGCCGCCGCCGTCTGGCAGGCGTTCCTCGTGCCCGACGCCGGTCTGGCGTTCGAGGGGCAGGTCTACGTCGGCGGGGCCGCGGCCATCGCCAACCTCGTCGTCCTCGTCGGCGCCGTCGCCAGCCTGGCGCTGAGCGTGCCGTATCTCTCGCGCATCGGGCGCAACTACGGCGAGGTCCACGGCCTCATCCTGTTCGCCACGGCTGGCATGATGACGCTCGCCAGCGCGGGCAGCCTCGTTACGCTGTTCGTCGGGCTGGAGACGATGTCGGTCTGCCTTTACGTGCTGACCGGCCTCGTCCGCGAGGAGTCGACGGCCAACGAGAGCGCGCTGAAGTACTTCCTGCTCGGGGCCTTCTCGACGGGCTTCTTTCTCTACGGCCTCGCGCTGCTCTACGGCGCGACGGGCACGATGCAGCTCGGCGAGCTGGCGGCGGGCGTGGAGGCGACCGGCCGCACCGGCCTCTTCCTCGCGGGCGTCGGCCTGCTGCTCGTCGGCTTCTTCTTCAAGGTGAGCGCCGTCCCGTTCCATATGTGGACGCCGGACGTGTACCAGGGTGCGCCGACGTCGCTCACGGCGTTCATGTCGACGGCCTCGAAGGCGGCCACGTTCGCCGCGCTGGCGGTCGTCCTCGCGCGCGCGCTGCCGCCCGACGTCGGCGAGACGGTCCAGCTCACGCTGGCGGTGATCGCCGCGGTCACGATGGTGGCGGGCAACGTGCTCGCGCTGGTCCAGACCAACGTGAAGCGGATGCTGGCCTACTCGTCGGTGGCCCACGCCGGCTACATCCTCGCCGGGCTGGCGGCTGGTCCGGACGGCTACGGCGCGGCGCTGTTCTACCTGCTGGCCTACACGCTCATGAACGTTGGCGCCTTCGGCGTGATGGGCGCCCTCGAGTGGGACGGCGAGCAGGGCGCGGACCAGGAGCTCGGCAGCCTCGCGGGCGTCGGCTACCGCAAGCCGTTCCTCGGCGTCGCGATGGGCGTGTTCATGTTCGCGCTGACCGGCTTTCCGCCTCTCGCCGGCTTCATCGGCAAGTACCTGGTCTTCTCCGCCGCCGTCGACGCCGGGCTGACGTGGCTCGCCATCGTCGGCGTCCTCGCGTCCGTCGTCTCGGGCTACTACTACCTCCGCGTTCTCGTCACGATGTGGATGCGCTCGCCCGACGAGGCGCCCGACAACGCCCGCCAGCCGTTCCCGGTCAGCACCGCCACGGCCGTCGTCGTGGGCGCCTGCGTCGTCGCGCTGCTCGTGCTGGGCGTGCTCCCGGCCGGCCTCATCGAGACGACGCGGGCGGCGTTCGCCGACGGCCTCGCGCTGGCGGTCGCGCCGTAGCGGAGGGGACCCGGTCGCGGGGTCCGGCGTCCGACGCCCATGACCGACCTCCTCCGCGAGTACCTCCCGACGGCGCCCGACCTCGGGCTCTACGTCGTTCCGGACATTCCGACGCCCAAGCTCCGCGCCGCGCTGGCGGACTACGCCGACGACGTCGAGCCGGCCGAGGTCCTGGCGCTCTACGACGCTACGCGCCTCGGCTCGGCCAAGGACGGCGCCGTGTTCCTGGCCGACCGGTTCGTCTTCCAGAACAACGATCTCTCGCCGTCGCGGACGGTCCGCTACGAGGACGTCGTCGGGGTCCGGTCGAAGCGGAAGCTGCTCGGTGGGCGCGAGATCCAGATCGACCTCAACCGCGCCCGCGCGACGGTGACGGAGACCCTCGACTTCTCGGGCCAGCCCGGCGCCGCCGAGTATGTCGAGCGGTTCCTCCAGCAGATCCTGGCCCACGGTGTCGCTCGCCCTCCGGCGGCGCCCGCTGGCGCGACCGACCGCCGTGCCGTCGAGGAGGCGCTCGCCCGCCTCGTCGCTCTCGGCCGGCTGGCGGACGACGACCGCCAGCGCATGCTCGACGTGCTCGGCTGAGACGATCGCGGCGGCCTGCACACGCGATTCGGGAAACGGCGTTCGCGAGACCGGGTTGAACGAAGGACTCCCTCTCCAACCCCCTCTCCCCATGGCCTTCGAGCTTCCGCCTCTCCCCTACGACTACAACGCGCTGGAGCCGCACATCGACGAGCAGACGATGCGGATCCACCACGACAAGCACCACCAGGGCTACACCGACAAGCTGAACGCGGCTCTGGAGGGCACCGAGTGGGCCGACAAGCCCATCGAAGAGACCCTCGCCGACCTCGACGCGCTGCCCGAGGACAAGCAGACGGCCGTCCGCAACAACGGCGGCGGCTACCTCAACCACGGCATCTTCTGGACCGTCATGTCGCCCAACGGCGGCGGCGAGCCGACGGGCGAGCTGGCGAGCGCCATCGACGAGGCGTTCGGTTCGTTCGACGACTTCAAGTCGAAGTTCTCCGAGGCCGCCAAGGGCCAGTTCGGCTCCGGCTGGGCTTGGCTCGGCTACAGCCCTGAGAAGGGCCTCCACATCCACGGCCTCCCGAACCAGGACGCCCCGGCCATGCACGGCCACTACGGCATCCTCGGCATCGACGTCTGGGAGCACGCCTACTACCTCAAGTACCAGAACAAGCGGCCGGACTACGTCGAGGCGTGGTGGAACGTCGTCAACTGGGACGAGGCCGACCGGCGCTACCGCGAGGCCAAGGCGCAGCTCGGCTAGCGCGACTCTCCGCCCGCCTCGGCACCGAGGCGGGCCCTCTCGCGCCCTGCTCGGATCGCTCCGAGCGGGGCGCTCTGCATGTGGGCGGCGGCGTTCCTACCGCGCTCGTATGAGCACACGGGTAGCGATCGCGCCGTCGTCGCTCCTCACACGAACGAGGTAGGTGCCCTCCGGAACCCCTCGGAGGTCGAGATCAAGCGTACCCGAGGTCAACTGGCCGTCGAAGACGGTCAAGACGGTTCGCCCGAGCAGGTCGAGGAGATCCACGTGCACCGGTCGTGGGCGGTCGAGAGCCACCGTCAACCGGGCGCTCCTGGAGGTCGGGTTGGGCACAGGAGCCCCGACGACGAAGGCGGCATCCGGACCGGGCTCGACAGGTGTGGCGTCGCCGACGGTGAAGGCGTACGTCTTCGTCTCTCCAGCGAAGGTCGCGGTGAACGTCCAGGTGCCATGCTCCGCGTTGGTGGGTAGGAGAGAGCTCCAGTACCAGTACGAGGCCGCGTAGTGAGGGACGTCCATGGCGTGCGTCCAACTCTGATGGAGCGCGCCGGAGGGCGTCCAGATGCGATAGGTCGTGGTCTGGCCGGCCCGCTGGTCTCGGTAGAACGAGTAGTAGTAGATCCGGTCGCCGGGGTCGAAGTGGTCGGACCGGCGGGGAGCGTCAGTCGTCCCCGGGCAGCTGGCGAAGGACGCCGGCGCAGCGTGCGTGCTGATGGCGCTGAGCTTCGAGTCATAGTACGGCCGCTGGTTCTGCCACCACGAGGGCCCGGCGTTGCAGGTCCCCGCGTGGGGCTCGACGACGGCGCCCGCGGCGTCGTGAACCTCGAAGTGGAGGTGCGGAGCGGACGAGCGACCGGACGAGCCGACCCGTCCCAGAACCTCTCCCCGTTCGATTCGGGCTCCGACTGCCTTCGTCGTGGCCGAGCCCGCCTGGAGGTGGCCGTACCACGCGACCGTCCCGTCGTCGTGCTGGACGTAGACCGCGTTCCAGTCGCCGGCGCCTTCCCACTGGCACTGGCGGTCGTAGTGGCCGTCGTCGGTTCCGAGGAGCGTGCCGGGAGCGGCGGCGACCACCTCGGCGACGTTGGCGTCCATCAGCTCCCAGCCGAAGGGCCACAGGAGGTAGTCGATGCCAGCGTGGTCGTATCCGACCTGGTCGTAGGTCCGCGTGCCGCACTCGAAGTCGCGGAGCGCGTCGGCGCCGGGCTGGAGGTCCACAAAGTTCGTCACGGCGTGGACGTCTCCCACGGAGCTGGCGAACCGGAGGGGCCAGCTCAGCGAGGGCGCCCTCACCGACCGGGCCGCCGGCGGGAGGCGCCCCTGCTCACGGAGGGCGGCGCGTGCCGCGTCGAGCCGGCGCGTGATGGCTACGCGGGCCTCGGGGGCGAGCTCGTCGGACAGACTCTCAGCACTCGGAGCAGGGCCGCCGCCACTCGGCGGGGCGAAGGGCTGAGCACGCGCGGAATCGGCAGTGAAGGCCATCCCCACAGCAAAGATGAGGGCCAGCGATGGGCGAAGGTGCATCGACTTGGGGATACAGGTGTACTCTAAGATAGGAGGGCGTCGGAGCCGAGGCGTCTCCTGCCGGTTGGGGGGGAAGGGCAGAAGCGGGTGGACCCGTGGTAGGAGGGCGTCGATGGAAGCGCTTAGCTTCCCTCGTCCCCCCACACCCGCATGGATCCGCTCGTCTTCGACCGCGATGTCGAGACCGTCGTCGGCAATGGCCGGCTCATCGCCCGTGTCCGGGCCGCCTCGGCCGAGTTCGTCTTCGCAGGTCCGTCGTCGGGCTACCGGCTCCTCGTCGACGGCCAGCCGGCCGACGGCGCGCCGGTCTCGACGTACGTTTTCCCGGGACGGACGCGCTACGAGATCGAAGGCAGAGGCGCCGTTACGGTCGCCGCCCAGCCCGACGCGACGCTGCTCGTGGTGCTGGTAGAGGCGGCCGGAGCCGGCGAGTGGTGCCTGGAGCTGACAGGCGAGGGCGCCGCGGCGCACGACGCGACGGTCGAGACGCCGCAGGGCGCGGCGACGGTCTGGACGCGCCCACCGCACGACGCGGCGGCGGCACAGGAAACGGCGGCGCGCGGCACGCTCTGCGTGACGCTGGCGGAGGGCGACCACGCAGCGTTCCTGCTCGGCACCGGCGGCGATGTGATCGGCGACCCGTTCGAGGCCGTCGCGGCGTGGGCCGAGACGCTCGGCACGCGCGGCCTCCGCCTGCGGACGCACGACCCCGACCTCGACCGCGCCGTCGAGTTCGCCAAGGCGCACCTGCTCCTGGGCTACGACTGGAACCCGGACGCGCAGGGCCAGCCCGGCGGACCCGGCTCCAAGATGGTCTGCGACATCTTCCGCTGGCGCGACGTCTGGAGCCGCGACTTCGGCTCCGGCTTCGGCCCCGGCGGGCTGGCGGCGGGCCTCGTCGAGGCCGTGCTCGCGACGCTCGACTACGAGGCGACGCGCTACACCACGCACGACCCGGCCGGGCTCAAGGTCTCCGACGACACCAGCCAGGGCGGCTCGGCCGAGGCCCTCGGGTGGATTCTGAAGCTCGTCTGGCGCGTCTTCAAGCACACTGGCGACACGGCGTGGCTGGAGCGCATGGTGGCCGCCTTCGAGCCGTGGGTCGGGACCTGGATCGCCCGCGACGCCGACGAGGACGGGCTGATCGTCGACGTGACGGAATGGATGGACCATTCCCGCTTCCTCCGCCTCGTCGAGGGGCAGCGGACGCTCTATTCGAACGTCCTCTACTACGCCGCCCTCCGCCGGATGACCTTCGCCTGCGACGCGCTGGGCCGGACCGAGGACGCCGAGCGCTACCACGACCTCGCGGCGCTCTCCCGCCAGTCGATTCATGACGCGTTCTGGAACGACATCGGCTACTTCAACAACGCCGTGCAGTGGGGCGTGGCGGACACGACGCTGATGCTGGCCGACAACGCCATCGCCGTCGTCGAGCGCGTCGCCAGCCGCAACGAGCGGTTTCGGACGCTGGAGACCATCCGCGAGCGGAGCTGGCGGCCGTTCGGGACCGTCACGACGGACCTCCCGATGCGCTACGTCCCGGCCGACAACGACCACAACGGCCGCGTCTGGCCGTGGTGGATGGCCCACGAGGCCAAGGCGCGCTTCCAGAACTTCGACGCCGAGGGCGGCCTCCACGTGCTCTCGAAGATCGTCGACACGTTCGAGCGGCCGACGCTGCCGGGCCTCTGCGAGGAGTACCTCGACCCCGACGACGGCGCGCAGGACGACGTCGTGGGGCACGCGTTCATCACGGGCTCGGGGGCGATGCTGGACGCGGTCCAGTACGGCCTGCTCGGGCTCAGCCTCCGCGAGCCGGGCGAGCGGACGATCCGCCTGGCGCCGGCCGTGCCGCGGACGTGGGCCGAGTGGGGCGCCGACGTGGACCTCGTGGCCGGCCGCCTGTCGATGGACCAGACGGCGGACGGGCTCCAGGTGGTGCTCGACGGGACGAACGTCGAGACGCTGGAGCTGCGGATCCCGCCGCGCGAGGCCGTCGAGCTGGTCGTCGTCGACGGGGAGGAGGTGACGCCGGAGGAGGAGGAGGACGGGGCGAGCGTGACGCTCCGGTTCCGGCTGACGCCGGGCGGACGGCACGTCGTCGAGGTCGGGTTCGCGCAGCAGCGCGTGTGGAGCGGCGAGTTCGCCATGCCGCCGCTACCGCCGCCGGTACCCGTGGAGCGGCCCCTCCTGATGGACGAGCCGCGGCTGTTCGCGGACATCCTGCAGGACTTCGTGCGCTCGGCGGTCAGCTTCTTCGGGAAGATGCGGCACGTCGCGGCGCGCGAGATCGGCGACCTGAAGGGGCCGGGCGACCTCGTGGTGATCGTGGGCAACGAGCTGCCGTTCGCGACGAAGCGCGGCACGAGCGTGACGGAGATGATCGAGGGGTTCCTCGGTCGCGGCGGCTCGCTGCTGCTGCTCGGGCCGCGCTTCCCCCGCATCGACGTCGAGAACAACCACTACCACGGCGGCGCCCAGATGGGCGGCGAGGCCGGCATGTTCTGGTGGAAGTCGTGGGCCGGCGGCCGCTGGCAGGACTACGACCCGCGGTCGGGCCAGCTCCTCCCGCACCCGGAGCACCACGGCGCGATCTACTGGGGCGACGGGCCGCTCTTCGCGGCCTGGGAGCACGGCCTCGGCCTGTTCGGCTTCGAGACGGACTGCCAGGGCGTGTTCGACGTCGAGGGCGGCGTCGTGGACCCGGACCAGCGGGTCGAGATCGTGTACACCGACTGGACGGTGCGGCGGCCGTGGTCGTTCACGCCGCTGGCGTTCACCGAGCGCGAGCGCCAGCTGGTGACCGGGCCGCGCAAGGAACGCTATCCGTGCGCGGCGCTGCTGGAGAACGCCGAGACGGGCGCGCGCATCGTGGTCGTGGCGCCGTCGGTGTGCTCGCGGACGGACCTGCTGCACCGGATCCTGGCGCACGTCGTGGCGCCGGCGTAGGCGCCGGGCCGGAGGCGCGTCGCGCTGGCGGAGGGCGTCCGCCAGCGCGGGGGGCGTCAGCGAAGGGGGCGGGTGGAGCGGCAGAACTGCCGGAGTGGCGCGCCGCACGCGACGTACACGCGGGCGTCCTGGTCGACGCCGGCGACCCAATCGCCGTCGTAGATGTTGCGGAGGCCAGCGATGGGGCCGAAGGTCGTCTCCCGGCCGTCGTCCCACCGCTTGACCACGCGGGTCTGGGTGTTGGTCACGAAGAGGACGCCTCCGCCGGGCATCGACGCCAGCGCGAAGCGCTCGCCCCAGGGCTCCGTGGCCCCTCGGCCCCCGTCCAGGAAGCGCTCGCGGAACCCGTAGAGCGTGGTCCCGTCGGCGGCGTAGGCGAGCACCCGGCTGGTGAGGGTGAACGACCGGCCCTGGTCGGTGCTGGTGTAGAGCCGGTTCTCGAAAGACTCATTCTGATAGGTCCAGACCTCGCTCGTCACGATCCGGCCGTCGGAGAGCGAGAGCACGTCGTAGTCGTCGAGGCAGGTGAGCAGGTCGGTCGGGGGCGGGCGTGTGGCCGGCGCCCCCCACGTGCGCCCGCCGTCCGAGGAGAGGCGGATGCGGCACCCCGCATGGCTGGCGAGGCGGCCATCGCCGAGGCGGGAGATCCGGCCGCCGCCGTTGTCGGTCCAGACCCATCGCTGGCGGGCAGGGTCGTAGCGGGCGCTGGCGGCGACCGCCGAGCCGTCCGGGAGCGGGACCATCGACTGGGACCGGCTGATCTCGCCCGTGGTCTGGCGGTCGAGGGTGAAGCCCCCGGCATAGGCGAGGGGGGCCCCTGTCCCCGCCGTCACGAACACGCCGTGGACGCGGTTGGCGATCAGGTAGCCGCCGGTCTCGTTGGCGACGATCTTGTCGTCGCTGCGATTCTCCATGCCCAGCGCCGCGAGGTCGATGGCCCGGGTCCAGGGCGAGGCCCCGTCGGGCGCGAGGAAGCCCCGGTACAGGGCCTGGCCGTCGGAGGTGATCTGGACGTCGGGAATCGCGCCGGTGCCGTTGGGCGGGCGGACGTCCTGCCAGGTTCGGCCCTGGTCGGTGGAGCGGAGCATCCCCCGGGGCGCGCCCAGCGCGAGGAGCGTGCCGCTCGGCAGGACCTTCACGGCTCCGCCGTCCTGCCGGGGCACGGCGCGGAGCGTCCAGGAGGCGCCGTCATCCTCGGAGACGGCGAGTCCGTCCACCCAGGGCGACCCGGCGGCCCGGAGGAGCACGTACACCGTCGAGCCCTCGTCGACGGCGATGGACTGGGGGACGGAGGGGTGGCCGTCCACGTCGGGGAGCGTCAGGCGCGTCCAGGTGCCGGCGCGGAGGCGGTAGGCGGCTTCGGGGGAGCCCATCGCGAACAGCGCTCCGTCCCGCGACCGGAGGGCGGCCGGGTATACGAACTGGGCGTCGGGCGGGCCGGCGATCGGCGTCACCGTGCCGGCGACGAGGTCGAAGCGGACCGGGCCGAGGGTGCCCATGGCCACGCCGCGAGGGCCTCCGTCGAACAGGACCGGGTTGCCCAGGGGGGCGGGCGGGGCCTTCCACGTGAGTCCCGCGTCGAAGGAGACGTAGCCTGGCGTGATGAGGACGTCGCCGAAGGCGGCGAGGATGGGATTCGGGTCGCGTGCGTCGAAGATGGTGCCGGTCCCCTCCAGGATCGGCGGGAAGGCGGCCTCGAAGGTGACGGTGCCGCCCGGACCGCCAGAGCCAGGGTCGCCGGGGTCGCAGGCGGCGAACGTGAGGAGGGCGAGGAGGGGGGCGGCGAGGCGTCGGGGCACGAGGGGGCTGCAGGGGGG
>CAYPVZ010000079.1:0-10018 GCA_964414235.1 uncultured Rhodothermales bacterium
CGGGCCGAGCCGCGTCCACGTCGTGACGACGGACGCGCTCGTCGAGGGCGTCCACTTCGACCGGACGTACGTGCCGCTGCGGGCGCTCGGCTGGAAGGCCATCGCCGTCAACGTGAGCGACGTCGTCGCGATGAACGCGCGGCCCCGGTTCGCGACGGTCGCCCTCGGGCTGCCGAACAACGTGTCGGTCGAGGGCGCCGAGGCGCTCTATACGGGCATGGCGCAGGCCTGCGAGCGCTACGGGCTGGCGGTCGTCGGCGGGGATGTGACAGCGTCGGCCCGGCTGACGCTGTCGGTGACGGTGATCGGCGAGGCCCGGGAGGACGAGATCGTGCGCCGGGCGGGCGCCCAGCCCGGCGATCTCCTCTGCGTGACGGGCGACCTCGGCGCCGCCGCCGCCGGCCTCCAGGTCCTCATCGCCGGCAAGGACGCCATGACCGAGGGCGACGGCGCGGCCGACGCGCCGCCCCAGCCCGACCTCACCGAGTTCGCTACCGTCGTCGAGCGCCAGCTCGTACCGCAGGCCCGGCTCGACCGGCTGGAGACGTGGCGCGAGGCCGGAGTCCGCCCGACCGCCCTCATCGACGTCTCGGACGGACTGGCGAGCGAGACCCACCACCTCAGCCAGTCCGGCGTCGTCGGCGCCGTCATCGACGGCGGGCTGCTTCCGATCCACGTCCAGACGGCGCTCGTGGCCCAGCGCTTCGACCAGCGGCCTGAGGCATTTGCGCTCTACGGCGGGGAGGACTACGAGCTGCTGTTCACGCTCCCCGAGGCCGAGGCGTCGAAGCTGGCGCCCGAGACGTACGCCGTCGTCGGGCAGATCGTGGAGCCCGAGCACGGAGTCGAGCTCCGGCTGCCGGACGGGAACCGGGTCCCGCTTCAGGCCGCCGGCTACCGTCACTACTAGGATGGCTCGGTCCCTGATGTGGGCGCTCACGCTCGGGTTTGTCGCCTGGGCCGCGTGGCTCTGGCCCGACGTGCCGGCCCGGCTGCCGATCCACTTCGGCGCGAGCGGCGAGCCCGACGCCTGGGCCGCCCGATCCGTCGTCTCCTGGTTCGCGCTCCCTGCCGTCGGGCTGGCGACGTCGCTCCTGCTCGACCTCGTGACCCGCTGGGCACTTCGCCGGCCGGAGTTGCCTGCGGTCAACCTGCCGAACAAGGCCGCCATTCTCGCACTTCCTCCCGAGCGGCGAGCGACCGTGCTGGCGCGGGTGGGGAGCCTGATCTACACGATCGGCGCCTTCTGCGTGATCGCCTTCCTCCTCATCCAGTTCGGCATCTGGTCCGAAGCCCACGGCCGAACGGACACGGGCTGGGTGCTGACCGGTGTGCTCATCGCCGTCATCGGTCCGCTGGCGGCGCTCCCCGTCGGGCTGATCCGGGTCGACGCCGAGGTGAAGCGCCAGCGGGACGCGGCGTAATGGGCGGCCTTTGCCGAAGCTTCGCCCGAGGGGCGCTCCCGTTCACCGGCCCCTCACCCGTCGCACGCTAGCTTCCCGGACCTCCTCCCTGACTCCCCCAGATGGAAACCGTCAAGACCGCCACCGGCGACGTCCTCCAGGTGATCGGCCCCGTCGTCGACTGCGAGTTCCCGGCCGACGCCGTTCCCGAGATCCTCGACGCCCTCGAGATCGAGCGCGAGGCCGGCACGCTCGTGCTCGAGGTCCAGCAGCACCTCGGCGAGAACCGCGTCCGCACCATCTCGATGGACTCGACCGACGGCCTCACGCGCGGCACGCCCGTCGTCAACACGGGCCGCCCGATCGCGATGCCGGTCGGCGAGGAGGTCCGCGGCCGCCTGTTCAACGTCGTCGGGCAGGCCATCGACGGGCTGCCGCAGCCGAAGACTGCCGAGCATCGGGCGATCCACCAAGATCCGCCGTCCTACGACCAGCTGGCGACGTCGATCGAGGTGCTCGAGACGGGCATCAAGGTCATCGACCTGATCCAGCCCTACGCGCGTGGCGGCAAGATCGGCCTCTTCGGTGGCGCGGGCGTCGGCAAGACGGTCCTCATCCAGGAGCTGATCAACAACATCGCCAAGGGCCACGACGGCTTCTCGGTGTTCGCCGGCGTCGGCGAGCGGACGCGCGAGGGCAACGACCTCATGCGCGAGATGCTCGAGTCGGGCATCATGAAGTACGGCGACGCCTTCATGCACTCGATGGAGGAGGGCGGCTGGGACCTCTCGAAGGTCGACATGGAGCTGCTCAAGGAGAGCCAAGCGTCGTTCGTGTTCGGCCAGATGAACGAGCCGCCCGGCGCGCGCGCCCGCGTGGCCCTCTCCGGCCTCACCCTCGCCGAGTACTTCCGCGACCTCGGCGGCACCGACGTCCTCTTCTTCGTCGACAACATCTTCCGGTTCACGCAGGCCGGCTCGGAGGTCTCGGCGCTCCTCGGCCGGATGCCGTCGGCGGTGGGCTACCAGCCGACGCTGGCGACGGAGATGGGCACGATGCAGGAGCGCATCACCTCCACCAAGAAGGGCGCCATCACGTCGGTCCAGGCCGTCTACGTCCCGGCGGACGACCTCACGGACCCGGCCCCGGCCACGACGTTCGCCCACCTCGACGCCACGACGACGCTCTCGCGTGGCATCGCCAGCCTCGGCATCTACCCGGCCGTGGACCCGCTCGACTCGACGTCGAGGATCCTGACGGCCGAGGTCGTCGGCGAGGAGCACTACAAGGTGGCCCAGGACACCAAGATGCTCCTCCAGCGCGACAAGGAGCTCCAGGACATCATCGCGATCCTCGGCCTCGACGAGCTCTCGGACGAGGACAAGCAGGTCGTCAACCGGGCCCGGCGCGTCCAGCGGTTCATGTCGCAGCCGTTCTTCGTCGCCGAGCAGTTCACCGGCACGCCCGGCAAGTACGTCAAGGTGGACGACACCGTCCGCGGCTTCAAGATGATCCTCGACGGCGAGCTCGACCACCTGCCCGAGGGCGCCTTCCTCTACAAGGGCGGCATCGAGGAGGTCATCGAGGCCGGCGAGAAGATGCTCGCCGAGGCGTAAGCACCCCGCCCGCTGGCGGATGCGCTCCGCCAGCGGGTCACCCCCTGACCCATGGCTGACTCCCTGCTCGTCGAGATCGTCTCCCCGGACCGCGCGGCCTACCGCGGCGAGGCCCGGAGCTTCCGCGCCCCCGGCGTCGAGGGCTCCTTCGAGGTTCTCCGCGGCCACGCCCCGCTGCTGGCCGCGACCGGCGTCGGGACCGTGACAGTGACCACGCTCGGCGGCGACCACGTCCGGTTCGCCACCTCGGGCGGCTTCGTCGAGGTCCTCGACGACCACGTGATCATGCTGGCCGAGTCGGCCGAGCCGGCCGGCGAGATCGACGTCGAGCGCGCGCGCACCGCCGAGGCCCGCGCGGCCGAGCGGCTGGCGGCGGCCTCGACGCCCGAGGAGCGGGCCCAGATCGAGTCCGAGCGCGACCGCGCCCGGAACCGGCTCCGCACGGCGATGGGCCAGGTCTAGCGCCCGCACGCCCGAGGGGTTGCCGCGCCCGCCCCACGGCGCTACCTTCGGGCTCCGATTCCGACCGCGACACGGTCACCGATTCGGGTTGAGCACGCCCAGCCCCGCCCTCCAGGGCGAGCTCCCCGATTGAGCGCCCGACGGCCCCCCGTCGGGCGCTCGCTTTTTCGAGCCCCCGGCTGGCGACACGTGCCGCCAGCGACACGACCTCCGCGGCCGTGGGCACCCCGTTGGAGCGGAACTCCGAGCCGAAGCTCTCCGCCCCGTCTAGGCACATCACAGCGACCTCGGCGAGGACGCCGCGGAACAGGCCCCCGAACGAGCTGCCGACGACGACCGGCCCCAACTGGGCCGTGAGGCCCATCGTCACCACATGGTCCACCATCTGGGCGTGGCCCCGGTTGTCGCGGCGGTCGTTGAACGCCGACGTCTCATCGGACGTGGCACGACCGAACTGGTAGACGAGCCCCACGCCGATGGTGCCCGACGAGTAGCGACCGGTCGCGCCGAAAGCCGGATGTGTCCGCTCCTCCGGAAGGACATCGCCGGACGCGTCGAGCGTGGTGGCGACGTAGTCGCTGCATGTCTCGCCGAGCAGAGCCAGACGGTCGCCGTCAAACCGGGTATTCAAGAAGGCGCCGGTGAGGTAGAGCCCGAACGGATGGCCGCTGGCGGCGGTCACCAGCGGCACGGCTACGACGGAAACGACGAGCTGGCCCATGGAAGACAGGCGGGACGCCAACGTCGCGCCGGGTGGATCGCGGCACTTCTCCAGTGCAGTGTGGGGGGCGACCGGGCCGCTCGGCCTCGCTACTTTGCACCCTTCCCCCGCCCTTACCGTTGGCCCTCCCCTACACCCTCCGCGAGGGGCTCGCCGGCTTCCGGCGGGCCAAGCTGGCCGCCGCGACGAGCGTCGTCGCGCTGGCCATCGCCCTCGTCCTCATCGGCATCTTCGCGCTGCTCGGATGGCAGGGCCAGAACGTCGCCGAGGCGCTCCGCCAGCGGGCCTCCGAGGTCGAGGTCTTCCTCGACGACGCGGCCACGCCCGAGGTCGCCACGCGCATCGGCGAGCGGCTCCGGGCCGTCGCCGGGGTCGACTCCATCCAGTACGTCTCGCACGAAGAGGCCGCGGCCGCTTTCCGCGAGGCGTTCGGCGAGGAGGCCGACCTGTTCGACGACGCCCAGTTCCTACCGGCCAGCTTCCGCGTCCGCCTCTCGTCGCGGGCCGCCGTGCCCGACTCGCTCTCGGCCTTCGCCGAGCGCGTCGGCGCCTGGACGGCCGTTGACGAGGTGGCCTACGACCGAGCCTCGGTAGAGGCCGTCGAGCGGAATCTGAACGTGTTCCAGAGCGTCGGGCTGGCGGTGGCGCTGCTCGTGGTGATCGCAGCGCTGCTACTGGTGGGCAACACGGTCCGCCTGTCGATCTACGCGCGGCGGATGCTGATCCGGACGATGAAGCTGGTCGGCGCGACGAATACGTTCATCCGGCAGCCCTTCCTCATCGAGGGCGTCATCCAGGGGCTCGTGGCCGGCCTCCTCTCGGGGGTCGTGCTGTGGGGGCTCTACGGCGTCTTCCTCCGCTACGTCCGCTCCGTCGACGGCGGCGCAGACGCGGTCGGGTGGCCGGGCGGGACGCCGCTCCTGTCCATCCTGGCGCTCGTCGTGCTCGGGTTGGTGCTCGGCCTACTGGCCTCGGGCGTGGCCGTGCGGCGGTTCATCCGGCAGGTCCGGCTGAGCTAGGAACGCTCTGGGGAGTCGCGCCGGGCAGAATCGCCTCATCCATCATCGCCGTCGGCGGCGATGCCGGGCGGCCCATCAGCACCAGACCGCCCCGGCATCGGGACGTCCCGGAGTGGCATCGGCGCGTGCATGGACGCCCATGTGCCTTTCGAAGGCACTATCGGACTCCAAAGTTGCCGGCCCCTTCCTCCTGCGCTCATGGTTCTTCGCTCGTCCACGCTCACTGCCCTCCTGCTCGCCGCGACACTGGCGGCCTGCGTGAGCACCCAGCCGGCCCCTTCCGACGCCAGCGTCATCACCCGCTACCCGGCCATCCGCGTCGACTCTCTGCCGACGGGCCAGCTCGGCGGGCGCCTCGTCGACGCCCTCTCGGGCGAGACGCTGATCGGCGCCAACGTCCTGCTTCCAGCCCTCCAGAGAGGTGCGGCGACCGACATCAACGGCGACTTCCGGATCATCGGCCTGCCGCCAGGGACGTACGCGGTCCAGGCGACCTACGCCGGGTACGAGACCATCACCGTCGACAGCGTGGAGATCCTCGCAGGCCATCAGTCGGTCCTCGGGCTCGGGCTCAACCCGGGCGTCCTCAACGAAGTGGTCGTCGAATACGAACGGCCTATGATTCAGAGGGACGCCATTGGCGCACCTCGGGTGGTGACCGGGGACGAGACGTATGGCGATCGGTCCCCAGCCCGGAGAAATGCCGGGCGCGTGGCGGGAGTTCAGGCTGGCGTCGTCTCCGGAAATGGGCTTGCCATCCGCGGTAGCCGAGCCACCCAGGCCCGGTTCTATACACAGGATGCCGTCATCCGTTCTCCCAGCGACCGCGAGGGCTACGCCCCCATCGAAGAAGTCGGCTTCCGCCGAACGCGCGACGAGCCGCTCTCGACGTTCTCCATCGACGTCGACCGCGCCAGCTATACGAACGTCCGGCGGTTCCTCGAGGACGAGCACCTGCCGCCGGTCGACGCTGTCCGCATCGAGGAGTTCGTCAACGCCTTCGACTACGGCCTCGCCGGTCCGTCCGAGGCCGACCACCCGTTCGCCGTTCACACCGAGACGACTGTGGCGCCGTGGGCGCCGACCCACCACCTCGTCCGGATCGGACTCCAGGGCCGCCGGATCGACACGGAGGACCTCCCACCGGCCAACCTCGTCTTCCTCGTCGACGTCTCGGGCTCGATGGACCGCCCGGACAAGCTGCCGCTCCTCCAGCGCGCCTTCCGGCTGCTCGTCCGCGAGATGCGACCCGAGGACCACGTCGCCATCGTCGTCTACGCGGGCGCGGCCGGCCTCGTGCTCCCCCCGACGCCAGGCACGCGCAAGGCCGAGATCCTCGACGCCATCGACCGACTCCGGGCCGGCGGCTCGACGGCCGGCGGTGAGGGGCTGCGCCTCGCCTACGCCACGGCCCGCCAGCGCTTCGACGCGGGCGCCACGAACCGCGTCATCCTCGCCACCGACGGCGACTTCAACGTAGGCGTCTCGTCCGACGCCGAGATGCAGCGGCTGGTCGAGGAAGAGCGCGAGTCGGGCGTCTTCCTGAGCGTCCTCGGCTTTGGGACGGGCAACCTCCAGGACGCGAAGATGGAGACGCTCGCAGACCACGGGAACGGCAACTACGCCTACATCGACTCGATCCGCGAGGCCGAGCGCGTGTTCGTCCGCGAGTTCGGGGGCACGCTGTTCGCCATCGCCAAGGACGTCAAGCTCCAGGTCGAGTTCAACCCGGCGCGCGTGGCCGGCTACCGGCTCATCGGCTACGAGAACCGGGCGCTCGCGACCGAGGACTTCAACGACGACCGAAAAGATGCGGGCGAGCTCGGCGCCGGCCATACCGTGACCGCGCTCTACGAGGTCGTCCCGGTCGGTGTCGAGGTCCCGACGACCGGCGTCGACAGCCTCCGCTACCAGACGACGCCCGCGCTGACGGGCGCCGCCGCCAGCGGCGAGTGGCTGACGGTCGCGCTCCGCTACAAGCCGGCGACGGGCGCGGGCACCTTCGCCGACGAGAGCGTCCGGCTGGCGGTGCCGGTGGCCGGCGATGCCGTGCCGCTGGCGGACGCGTCGGAGGCCACGCGGTGGGCCGTCGCGGTGACGGAGGCCGCCCTGCTCCTGCGCCAAAGCGATTACGCACCGGGCGCGACGTGGGACCACGCCCTCGACCTGGCGCGCGGCGCGCGCGGGCAAGACCTCCACGGCGACCGTGCCGAGTTCGTCCGCCTCGTCGAGACGGCGAGGGTGCTGGCGGCAACGGAGGCCCAGAACCGAGACCGCCCCGTCGCGATCGGGGACTGATGCGCACGCATCCGCTCACCGCCCGGGGCACACTGGCGGCGTGCCCCGACGGCGCTTCATGTCCGCCCATCATCACCGCCAGCGGGAACGGCGGCGCGACGGCGGCGCGGACCGCCAGCGCCAGCGCCCGAACACGATTCGCACAGGGCACAGGTTTAGGTCTGCCGCGTTCGACCCGATTCCTGGCGTCCCCCCTCCCGACCCCGTGGCCCTCCGCCCCACCATCGCCCGCCCCGCTCGCTCCTGGGACTCCCCGGAGCCCGTCGAGGCGCCCACGCGGAACCCGTTCAAGCGCTACTGGCAGGCCGTCACGGACGACGAGTCGACGTGGGGGCGGCGCCTGTTCATCGCCTTCGGCGTCCCGTTCGCCGTCGGACTGGCGGGCCTTGTCGTCGGCGTGCTCGCGTTCCTCGGCTACGCGTGGACGCTCCTGCCCGAAACGCCCGACGCCTACGCCCTCGCGCGCGCCACGCAGTCCCAGCCGACCGTCGTCGTGGACGTGCGCGGCGAGCGGCTCACCCAGTTCGAGCCCGACTTCCGCGAGTGGGTCCCGCTGGACTCGATCCCGATCCACCTCATCAACGCACTGATCGCAACCGAGGACCGGCGGTTCTACGAGCACGGCGGCGTCGACTACCGGCGCACGGTCGGCGCGCTGTGGCGCACGGTGCAGGGCGACCCGCAGGGCGGCTCCTCGATCACACAGCAGCTGGCGCGCAACCTCTTCCCGGCCGAGATCGGCAACGTCGGGCTCATTGAGCGCAAGACGAAGGAGGTCATCGCGGCGCGCGCCATCGAGCGCGACCACACCAAGCGCGAGATCCTGGAGGCCTACCTCAACACGGTCCCGTTCCTCTACAACGCCTTCGGCGTCGAGATGGCGGCGCGGACGTACTTCGGCTCGCACGCGCCCGACCTGACGGTCCCGCAGGCCGCGATGCTGGTCGGGATGCTGAAGGGGTCGAACCAGTTCAACCCGGTCCGCCACCCCGAGGCCGCGAAGAGCCGCCGCGACCTCGTGCTCCGGCTCATGGCCGAGCAGGGCGAGCTCTCGGCCGCCGACGCCGCGCGCTACCAGGCCGAGCCGCTGGGGGTCGAGCTCCGCACGCAGCCCTCGACGTTCAGCGCCGCGCCGCACTTCACGGCCGCCGTCCGTCGCGAGCTCGAAGCCTGGGCCACGCCGCGCGGCTACGACATCGACCGCGACGGGCTCGTCGTGCGCACGACGCTGGATGTGAGCATGCAGCGCGAGGCCGAGGCCGCCGTCGACGAGCGAGCCGCGCGGCTGCAGCGGACGGCCGACGCCCAGTGGGGCCGCAGCGTCCCGCGTGCCGCCCTCGATGCCGCACTCCGCAAGACCGACGCCTTCGCCCGTGCCCGCGACGCCGGCCAGGACGACGATGCCGCGCTGGCGGCGGTCCGCGACGACGCGGCGCTGGTGGATTCCGTCGCCCGGAGTGTCCGCCGCGTCGAGACCGCGCTCGTGGCCATCCAGCCCGAGACCGGCGCCGTCCGCGCCTACGTCGGGTCGCGCGACTTCGCCGTCGACGAGTACGACCACGCGGGCGTCGCGAAGCGCCAGCCGGGCTCGACGTTCAAGGCCTTCGTGTTCGCGGGCGCCCTCCAGCGCGGCTACGCGCCCGAGGACGAGATCGAGGGCGGCGCCGCCGAGGTCGAGCTCGACGACGGCACGACGTGGCGCCCAGCGGGCGGCTCCACCCAGGGCACGCTCGCCGACGCCCTCGCCTATTCCAAGAACGCCGTCACGGCCCGGCTGACGCAGGAGATCGGGCCGCACCGCGTGGCCCTCGTCGCGCGCCGCATGGGCGTCACGAGCGACCTCGACGTGGTCCCGTCCATCGGCCTCGGCACGTCGCCGGTGACGCTGCTGGAGATGGTCTCGGCCTACGCCACCATCGCTAACGACGGCGTCCGCCGGACGCCCCGGCTCATCACGCGCATCGAGACCGCCTCCGGCACGCTTCTCGACACGTTCGAGAGCGGCAGCCAGCAGGCGCTCACCCGGCGCGACGCGCGGACGCTGCTCGACATGCTGCGCGGCGTCGTCGACCGGGGCACGGGCCGTTCGCTCCGCGAGATGGGGGCCACCGGCGACCTCGCGGGCAAGACCGGCACCACCCAGCGCTACGCCGACGGCTGGTTCATCGCCATGCGCCCCGGGCTGGCGGTCGGCGCGTGGGTCGGGTTCAACGACCAGCGCGTGGCATTCCGCTCGAAAGACACCGGCGAGGGCTCGCGGACGGCGCTGCCCGTCGTCGGCGACTTCCTCCTCCGCGTCCAGGACAAGCTGCCGGACACGGCCTTCCCGCCGCCGCCCTCGCGCTACGAGACGCTCGCCTTCGACGCGGACGGCGACTCGACGCTCGTCTCGGAACCCGACGTCGCCGACCTCACGGCCGACGATTACGAATGGGCCTATGGCGAGGACCCGCTCGACCCGGCGCCGGTAGCGGTCCCCGAGGTCCAGCGCCCCATGGA
>CAYPVZ010000080.1:0-10017 GCA_964414235.1 uncultured Rhodothermales bacterium
CCCGCACACCTTGTGCTGGAGCGCGAGCCCGGCGTCCGCTGGCGCTCCACGGAATCCTGGCGCTGCGGCGCCGACGCCTATGCGGCTGCCGTCGAGCTTGGAGACGACGAGGTCGCCGTAACGTGGACCATCAGCGGGCCCGGGAAGGGCTCACGCATCGTCACACGCTATCGCTAGGACGCGCGCTCGGCAGGTTGAGGCAGGCGGGCTTTGCGCGGCAGCCGCGCCGGGATGGCGGCCGGCTTGACGGCGCGGGCGACGGGCACCGACGTCTCTTCGTCCTCGGGCCGCCAGTTGTGCAGGAGCTCCAGCAGCGGCGCCTCTTCGTGGTGCTCCATGAGCCGCATGCGGAGCTGGCTGGCGCCGCGGTGGCCCTTGAAGTAGCCGCCGTACATCCGGCGCATCTCCAGCACGCCCTTCCGCTCGCCGAGCCACGCGCACTTCAACGTGAGGTGCTCGGCCACGACCGCAACGCGCTCTTCCCACGATGGCGGGTCCGGCACCTCGCCGACCTCCAGGAAGGCCTTCGCGTCCCGGAAGATCCACGGGTTGCCGATGGCCCCGCGCCCGATCATGACCGCGTCGGCGGCGCCCTGGTCGAACAGGTCGCGCACCTTCTCGGGCGTCGTCGCGTCGCCGTTGCCGATGAGGGGGATGTCGCGGAGCGCGGCCTTGATCTTGGGGAACCACTCCCAGCGCGCCTCGCCGCGGTACATCTGCGCCCGCGTCCGCGCGTGGACCGCCAGCGCGGCGATGCCGGTCGCCTCCAGCATCCGCGCGACCTCCTCGATCCGGATCGACTCGTCGTTCCACCCCAGCCGCGTTTTGACCGTCACCGGGCGCGTTGCGGCGTTGACGACGGCGCCCGTGATGGCCTCCATCTTGTCGAGGTTGCGCAGGATGCCGGCCCCGCCGTCCTTGCAGACGACCTTCTTGACCGGGCACCCGAAGTTGATGTCGATGAGGTCCGGGCCCTGGGCGTCGGCGATGCGCGCCGCCTCGCGGACCTGGTCGATCTCGCCGCCGAAGATCTGGATCGAGAGCGGCCGCTCCTCCTCGTAGAACTCGAGCTTCTGGACCGAGCCCTCGGCGCCGTACGCCAGCCCGCCGGCCGAGATGAACTCCGTCGTCAGCAGGTCCGCCCCGTACCGCTTGCAGAGGATGCGGAACGGGGGGTCCGAGACGTCCTCCATCGGGGCGAGGAGGAGCGGACGGGGGCCGAGTTCGAGCGGACCGATGCGCATGGCCGAAACCTAGGACGAGGACGAACGGGCGTCGATGAGGGGTTAGCGAGTTCCGCGCGCCGGACAGGCGCGAGCTTGGGGCCCGGTTGCAACCTGCCCCGCGCGCCCTCCGTAGCGCCCCCGATTCACTCCCGAACACCATGAGCCTCGTCCTCGCTGCGACCCTGGCGGCCACGCTCGCGGGCCTCGCCAAGACGCTCCTGCTGACGCTGATCGCCGTCCTCAACGGCGTGCTCGCGCTGCTGGCGGCGCTCGCGACCTGGAAGACCTACCTCGCCATCGGCACCAAGGTCCTCCTGATCCTCCTGTTCTGCCTGCCCGTGGTCGGCATCCTGGTCTTCCTCGTGTGGGGCCAGCGCGTCGTGCGCGACAACCAGCGCTAGCCGCGCGCCGCCCTGCCGGCGAACGCCACCGCCTTCTTCTCATTCCCCACTGCCATGACCCGCACTCGCGTCCTTCCCGCCCTCCTTCTCGGCGCCGTCGCGCTGGCCGGCTGCGCCCGCGGCAACGTCGGCGAGCTCGTCATGAGCGGCCCCGGCGGCCTCTGCGGCCTGATCCTCCTCATCCTGGACATCGTGGCGCTCGTCAAGATCGCCAACAGCGCGGCCGACACCGGCTCGAAGGTGCTCTGGGGTGCCCTCGTGTTCTTCTTCCCCGTCGGTGGGCTCGTGCTCTGGTACTTCTTCGGGCCGAAGAGCTGACCCTGCCTCCGGACAGATCATGCCGCCCCTCCAGCCTCGTGCCGGAGGGGCGGTTTTTTTCGGATGCGCCCACGGTGGTGCGCGCCGCCAGCAGCTCAGGGCGCGATGGGACCGGCGGGCGTGGCGGTCCAGAGCAGGCGCGCTCGGCCGTCGGGATCGTCTTCGTAGAACCGGACGCCGCCGCCGCGGGCCTTGGCGATCCAGACGATCTGGCCAGCATGCATCGCGAAGTGCTCGACGACGTGGTAGACCGCGCCGAGTCCGGTCGGCTCGCGGCCCTGGATGGCGTAGGTCGCCAGCAGCGCGGGCTCGTCCAGCCCGTCGATGACGGCGCAGGTCTCGTCGACGGCGGCCCGGAGGTCGGCGAGGACGTCCTCGGCCGTTCGGCCGCCCGTCGTGGCGAACTCGGCCGGGCGATTGCGGACGTCAGGCGCGCCGCCGAGGCCGGCCACGATCCACTGGCGGAGGTTGCCGGCGAGGTGGACGCAGATCGTCCCGGCGCTGTTGGTGTTCTCGTTCGGCCGCCACCAGAGGCCGTCGTCGCCGAGGCTCGCGGCGGCGGCCTCGATCTTGGGAAGCCACTCGCCGCGGAGGAGCGTCAGGGACTGGTCGAGGAAGGCGCGGGAGAGGGACATCGGCGTCGGGGAGGGGGGAGAAGCGAACGCTCCGGGGCCGTGGCGGGTCTCTGCCGGATGTAGGTTGGCGGGTCGGCTCTCATCGTTCCATGCGTATCGCCGTTCTGGTCCTCCTTCTGGCTCCCGTTGTCCTCGCACAGCCCGGTGTCGAGCAGGGCCGCCCCGCGGATCACGCGTGGCCGGACTCGCTCGTGGGTGGAACGGCGCCGCCGGCCCAGGTCCAGCGTCTCTACGACGTGGCCGCGGCCGTCTCGCAGACGCGCATCGAGGCCGACGTCCGGCGGCTGGCGGGCTTCGGGACGCGCCACACGCTGAGCGACACGACCAGCGACACGCGCGGCATCGGCGCCGCGCGGCGGTGGATCCGGGCCGAGTTCGAACGGATCTCGGCCGACTGCGGCGGCTGTCTTGAGATCGTCGAGCAGCGGCGGACAGTCTCGGGCGAGCCGCGCATTCCGGAGCCGACCGTCATCGTCAACGTCCTCGCCATCCAGCGCGGGACAAGCGATCCGGACCGCTACGTCGTCATGTCCGGCGACATCGACAGCCGCGCATCGGACGTGCTCGACGGGACCAGCGACGCACCAGGTGCCAACGACAACGCCAGCGGAATGGCCGGCGTCCTGGAAGCCGCTCGCGTCCTCAGTCAGCACCGCTTTCCTGGAACGATCGTCTACGCCGGGCTGAGCGGCGAGGAGCAGGGGCTCGTCGGCGGCCAGATCATGGCCGAGACGGCGCGCGCCGAGGGCTGGCGGATCGAGGCCGTGCTCAACAACGACATGATCGGCAATACGTGCGGGATCACCGGGGTTTGCAACAACACCACGGCCCGCGTCTTCTCGGAGGCCACGCGGCCGATGGAGACCGCGCGCGAGGCGCGCCTCCGCCGCTTCACCGGCGGCGAGGTGGACGGCCCGAGCCGCAACCTCGCGCGCACCATCGACCGGATGGCGGACCAGTACCTCCGCAACCTCGACGTGATGATGGTCTACCGGCTCGACCGGTTCGGCCGCGGCGGGCACCACACGCCGTTCACCGAGGTCGGCTACCCGGGCGTCCGCATCATGGAGACGAACGAGCACTACGACCGCCAGCACCAGGACCTGCGCACGGGCACGCATCCGGACGGCTCGCCGCGCCCCTTCGGCGACACCGTCGAGTACGTCGACTTCCAGTACGCCGCCAAGCTGACGGCGCTCAACGCCGTCGTCCTCGCCGGGCTGGCGGGCGCGCCGGCGCCGCCATCGACCGTCGCCATCAGCGGTGCCGTCCAGCCGTCGACGACGTTGGCATGGGACCGGCCGGACGCCGCACAGAACCCGCAGCTCGCCGGCTTCCGTGTCTGGTGGCGGCTGACGACCGAGCCCCAGTGGCAGTGGTCGGTGTACGTGTCCGACTCCGGCGCGGCCCGCCAGCAGTACACGCTGGAGAACGTCGTCATCGACAACTACCTGTTCGGCGTCTCGGCCGTCGCCGCCGACGGGAGCGAGAGCCCCGTCGTCTTCCCCGGCGTCATCGGGGCTTTCGACTACGCCCCGGCCGAGTAGCCTCGGTCGGGATCGCACCCGCCGGCCGGGGGTAGACGGCCGGCCCTTCCGCCACATTCATGCCTCGTCTTCTCGTCTTTGCCCTCGCTCTCGCCGTCGCGGCGTGTACCGACTCTCCGGACGCGGAGGCCGGCAGCCCGCTCCGTGGTGGTGTCGACGTCCGCTCAAACGAGACGACGGAGGCGGTCGACCCGGTACTGGAAGCCACCGCCGACACGACAGGCCCGGCCCAAGTCACCGTCGCCGGTGAGACCGTCCCCACGCGGGCCGTCGTGGCTGACATGGAGAGCGGCGACCGCGCGTGCTATCTCACGCTCCGCACGGACGGCGGCGCGGAGCAGACCGTTTTCGCCGACTACTCGGTGTGTGAGTCGAACGCACTCGTCGGGCGGCGCGTCCAGCTCGAGTACGCGCCGGACGACATCGTCGCGGTCTCATGCGAGGGCGACCCCGAGTGCCTCGACACGGAGACCGTCGCGCTGGCGGTCGTTGCGACACCCATCGGCGACTGAGGCTGCGCGCAGGCTCTGAACGCAAAATGCCCCGGCCTGTCTCGACAGGCCGGGGCGTCGTCGTGCTCGCATGAGCGCGGTACCGCGTACGGGATTCGAACCCGTGTTACCGCCGTGAGAGGGCGGCGTCCTAGGCCTCTAGACGAACGCGGCGGGTCTGAGGTGCCCGGCTCCGGCCGGGCAGGGCGACGAAGATAGGCAGCCGTTTCGGCCCTAGGGATCCGCCAACGTCATCTTCACGTGCTCGATGCCGGCCTCGTCGAACACATCGCCTTCTGAAACGAAGCCGAACGCGGCGTAGAGGGGCTGGACGTACGTCTGCGCATGAAGCTCGAACCGGCAATGCCCGGCTGCGCGCGCGTCGGCGAGGGCCCGCGCGACGAGCCTCCGCGCCAGCCCCCCGCCCCGCGCCTCAGGTACGACGGCGAACCGTTCCAGCTTGACGGTCCCGTCGGTCAGCCGCCGCCAGCGCGCGCAGCCGATGGGCTGCCCGCCGCGCTCCGCCAGCAGGTGATGAACCGAGACAGCCCGCTTCTCCGGTGCGTCGTGGATGTCCCATTCCTCCTCGGGCGGACATGCCTGCTCCTCGACGAAGACGCGCTGACGGACGGCACGGACGGCTGCCCAGTCAGCCTCGGAAGTGGCTTCGCGGATCGATGGGCTCATGACGGACAGAACGGTTCACCCACGAAGAGGGTGTTGCAGAGGAAGGGAAACCCCGAGCTGAGCACCTCGGGGTCCTGGAGGAGGGTCTCGTGCACGGCGCCGGGCTTGATGAGCGAGAGCCCACCCGTCTCCTGGATCACGGGGACAAGGGCCCGGCCCTGCTCCTGAGGTACCACCAGGTCCTCCTGGCCGTGGACAGCGAACAGGAAGGCCGCCGGCGGTGCTGGCGTGGGGAGGAGCACGGCCGGCGACCGGGCGATGAGCGAATCGCGGGCGGCCTCGACTGATAGAGCACCATCGCGGATGGGGGCGAGCAGGCGGTCGAACGTAGCGGTGAGTCCAGGGAACTGAGCGTAGGCATTGCCCTGCAGGTAGGCGCGAGCTGCGTCATAGACGCCCAGAGTGAAGAAACTCGACGGCGCCGCGATCGCGAGGAGGTAGTCGTCGACGGGGGAGCGAGCGCCAGCGACCAGAGCGGTATGACCGCCTGTGCCGTCTCCCACGAACCCGACCCGTTCCCTGGCGATCCGGAACGGCTCGGCCTGGTCGCGGGCGTAGCGGACGAGGGCCAGCGCGTCGAACGCAGCAGCGGGGGCGAGCGGGTCGGCGTTCGCACTCGTCGTAGCGAAGAGCTGATCCCCGACGCGGATCGAGCCGCCCCGGCGGACGACGATGAGAAGGACCACCTCGTCCCGAACGTCCTGGCGGATGGGGAGCGTGGCGGTAATCGTCCCGAGGTCGACATCGGCCGCGTCGGGGAAGAACACGAGGAGCGGGCGGAGCCGCTGGTCGCCGCTCTCTCGTGGCGGCTGGCGGACGACGCCGAGGAACGACGTGGCCCCTCCCGAGGCCCCGCCTCGGAGGACTGTGGCCGTTTCCCGGTCGCCGAGGTCGAGGGGCGTCATTGCCGAGATCACCCGGCTTGGATCTGAGGTCGGCCACGTCGAGGTGACGGCGAGCACGTCTTCTGCCGTCGGTCGGCGCAAGAGGGCGGTGAGGTCGACGCCGGCCACGATCTCGTGGTCGACGCAGCCCTGTCCGGTCGTGTCATCGCAAGCGGTCGGCGGTGGCTCGGAGCAGCCGGTCGCGAGGGCCGCCAGCGCGGCCAGGCAGAAGAGAAGTCGCATGAGAAACGAACGCTCGGACATCCGCAGAGTTGCCCGGCCGATCCGCTGCGGGGCTCCCTGGCGGCTGCTCTCCGGCGAACATCCACAACATCGAATCGGGGGAGTCCGTATACATCGACATCCTGAAAAGACGCCGCCGCGCGCGTCCCCTCGTGTGCTCCGGGGCCGCCGGCGGATCCCGATCGAATGCGCGCCCCCATCTACCTCGATTACAACGCGACGACCCCGGTCGACGACCGGGTGCTCGACGCGATGCTCCCCTTTTTCCGGGAGCACTTCGGAAACGCTTCCAGCGAGCATGCCTATGGCTGGGCCGCCGACGAGGCGGTCGTCCAGGCCCGCGAGCGCACGGCACG
This sequence comes from uncultured Rhodothermales bacterium, assembly GCA_964414235.1. Classification (GTDB taxonomy): domain Bacteria; phylum Bacteroidota; class Rhodothermia; order Rhodothermales; family Rubricoccaceae; genus Rubrivirga. Next base: position 6,789 of record CAYPVZ010000080.1, read on the forward strand.
CCTCATCGGCGCCACTCCGCGGACGATGGTGTTCACGAGCGGTGCCACCGAGGCTATCTCGCTGGCCATCCGTGGGACAGGCGCGGTCTACGGCGGACGCCGTCACCGGCTCGTGACGGTCCAGACCGAGCACCGAGCCGTGCTGGCAACGTGCGAGGCCATGGAGCGTGAGGGCTACGAGACGACCTACCTCCCGGTCGACAGAAACGGCCTCGTCGATCTCGGCGCGCTGGAGGCGGCGGTGAACGAGGAAACGTTTCTCGTGAGTGTGATGTGGGCCAACAACGAGACCGGCGTGATCCAGCCAATCCCCGAGATCGCCGAGGTCGCCCACCGCCACGGCGCGCTCATGATGACCGACGCGACGCAGGCTGCCGGCAAACTGCCCATCTCGGTCAACCACGACGGCGTGGACCTGCTTGCGCTCTCGGGCCACAAGGTGTACGGGCCGAAGGGCGTCGGCGCGCTCTACGTCCGCCAGCGCGGGCCGCGGGTCAAGCTCCAGCCCCAGGTCACGGGCGGAAGCCAGGAGGATGGGCTCCGCGGTGGGACCCTCAACGTGCCCGGCATCGTCGGGCTTGGGGCCGCCGCCCAACTCGCGCGCCGGCTCCAGGATGACGAGGCCGAGCGGCTGGCGGCGCTCCGCGACCGGTTCGAGGCCGGCGTGCTGGCGGCTGTGCCCGGCACCCAGGTCAACGGCGCCGGCGCCCCCCGCCTGCCCAACACAACCAACCTCCGCTTCGACGGCGTCCGCGCGGCGCAGCTGCTGCCGGTGATGCGCGAGGTCGCCGCCTCGACCGGCGCCGCCTGCCAGGCTGCCAGCGACGCGCCCAGCCACGTCCTGCTGGCGATGGGCCTGAGCCCGGACCAGGCCCGCGCCTCGGTCCGCTTCAGCCTCGGTCGCCCGACGACGGCCGCCGAGATCGCCGCCGCCGTCGAGCACGTCGCCAACGCCGTCCGGCTCGTCCACCGCCGCGTCGCCGCGTAAGAGCGTCGCAGGTGAGCGGCTCTGAGGCCTATTCCCCCACGACTCTGATCCGATCCCGATGGACATCGACACCCTGCCGGCTGACGGCCTGATCGCCAATCGCGTCGCCGAGAGCGCCATCGAGACGCTCGACCTCGCCGCGCTCGCCCCGCCGGAGCCGGTCGGCTTCGACCTCGCGCCGCACCTCTACAAGGGCGTCGTGCTGCGCGAGCGCGAGTTTCGCCAGTCGCTCAAGGAAACCGACTGGTCGGCCTTCCAGGACACCACCGTCGCCGTCTTCTGCTCGGCGGACGCGCTCGTCCCGACGTGGGCCTACATGCTCGTCGCCTCGCGCCTCGACGGCGTCGCCGCCTCGGTCGCGGCCGGGACGCCTGTGGAGGTCCGCCAGCGCGGCCTCGTCGCTGCGCTCGACCGGTTCGATTGGGAGCGGTATCGCGACGCGCCGGTCGTGGTGAAGGGCTGCGGCAACGACCTCGTGCCGCTCGACGCGTTCGTGCAGGCGACGCAGCGCCTTCAGCGCGTGGCGTCGAAGGTGATGTACGGCGAGCCGTGCTCGTCCGTGCCCGTCTGGCGGCGCCCGTCGGCGCGGACCGCCAGCGGGGCGCCTGCAAAGCCGGCCGGGGTGAAACCGGCGGGCATGAAGCCGGCCGGGCCGCCCAACCGGTAGGACGGACCCTGCAACCAGCGGTGGCGTCCAAGACGGCTCCTCCTCGCTACCGTGCCCCGCCTCGCCCTCCTGCTCGCCGCCCTCGCGGTCCCTGCGCTCGCTCAGCCTCGTCCCGAGCTCCTCGGTACGTGGGAGCTGGTCTCGTCAGAGAATATTCCGGTCGAGGACGCGCTCGTGTTCGCGCGCGTTACGATCACCGAGGACCGGATCGCATCGATCTACGTGTTCCTCGATCCGGACGATGGCGAGTTGAAGAGTCAGGTTGAGCACGGGCGCTACCGCGTCAGCGACGGCCAGCTGGTCGTCCGCGAGGGCGACGGCGTGACGGTGCTCGACGCCCGCCGTGAGGTCGGCTTCCTGACGCTCCACGACCTCGAAACGGACGTCATGCTCGTCCTTCGCGAGGGCGCGCCGGGCAGTGAGCGCGACCCCGATCTCGTGGGGACATGGGTAGGCACGCGCGACGCCAAGTCGTTCACGGTCCAGTTCCGCGACGACGGCACCGCTGAGGTCCTGCGCGGCACCGACCGTGATACGGGGGACTACGTCGTCGCTGGGCCCTACGTCCTTCTCGGCGACGAGCCCGCGCGCTACTCGTTCGCCCGCGGCGCCGACGGCCGCCGCCAGCTGGTCGTCGAGGCGGACGGCGAGCGCTCCGTGCTCGCGCCAGCCGACTGAGCACGAACGTGCGTGTCCCTCCCGTTCCCTAACCCGTTCCCTTCCAGTCACCATGCGCACGTTCCTCCTCGCCCTCGCGGCCCTCGCGGCTCCGGCTTTCGCCCAGTCGACTCCCGAAACGGTGCCAGTCGCCGCCCAGGTGGCGGAGAACGTCGACCCGCTCGTAGTGGGGGAGTGGACGCTGGACGAGGTCAGCGAGGCGGGCTACCTCGGGCGGATGGGCGCCCAGATCCGCGCCATGCGCTGCGCCTTCGCGCCCGATGGCACGGCGTCGGTCTCGATGACGCTGCTCCAGGATCAGGACCGGATCGAGCACTCGAAGTCGTTCGCCTTCGAGACCGAGGCCGGACAGATCCTTCCGGAGGATGATGCGCCCGTGACCTACCGGGTCCTCGCCGACGGGCGGCTGCAGCTGAGCGATGAGACCGGGCTCGTGGTTCTGCTCGTCCGCGGGGGAGCGTGACGGTCGAGATGAGCGGGCGCGTCGCGCTCGTGACGGGCGCCAGTCGAGGCATCGGGCGGGCGGTGGCGGAGCATCTGGCAGAGGCCGGCGCCACCGTCGCCGTCCACTACGGCCGAGCCCGCGAGGCCGCCGAAGCGCTGGCGGCCGCGCTCGGCCGCGGCAGCCGGGCCTTCGGTGCCGATCTCGAGCAGGCCGGAGCGGCGCAGACGCTCTGGGACGACGTCGTCAGGGCCTACGGCCGAGTCGATGTCGTGGTCGCCAACGCGGGTACGTTCGACGAAGCGCCGCTCGACATGAACTTGTCGGACTGGCTGGCCGTGTGGGAACGGACGCTCGCGGTCAACCTCCGGTCGGTCGCCGAGCTGGCGCGGGCGGCGACGCTCCATGCCCGCCAGCGTCTGGCGGCGGGTGACGGCGGCGCTGCTGCGTGAGT
>CAYPVZ010000081.1:0-9903 GCA_964414235.1 uncultured Rhodothermales bacterium
GACGAGCGCCTCGGTCCGCTCCTCGACGTGGAGCGTCCAGCGGACGGCGGCCTCGGCCCGGCCGCGCGCGTCGAGCAAGCCCGTGCCCTCGCGGCGCGTCCAGTTCACGTCCGCCCCCGAGGTCGGCGTCCGGACGATGCGGCTGTCCGGGCCGTCCACGAGGAGGCCGGGGCGGCCCTCGGTGAACGAGCCGAGGTGGCCGAACGGGGCGAACGAGCTGGTGCACTCCAGCCAGACGGCCCCGTCCGAGAGCACGGCGGTCCGCATCGGGAGCTCGCCCGGCGCGGCCTCCGCCAGCGGCACCCGCACGATGACGTGGTTGAAGGCGTTGTCCGGGAACGACTCCATCAGGTCGGAGCCCTCGTCGCCGGCCTCGATGAGCACCGGGTCGGCCGGGATGCCGACGGCCGCCAGCATGGCCAGCATGTAGTTCGTGAGCGCCTTGCAGTCGCCGTAGCGGCGCTCGAAGACGTAGGCCGCGTCGAAGGGCTGCCAGCCGCCGAGGCCGAGCTGGACCGAGACGTAGCGCGTCGTCTGCTGGAGGTAGGCGTAGAGCCGGCGGACCTTGTCGAGGTCGCTGGTGGCGCCCTCGACGACGCGCTGGACCTCGGCGAGCGCGGCCGGCGGGAGCGTCTGGCGGCCCCGCCCCAGCTCGTCGTACCACTGGCCGAACGCCGCCCACGAGTCGAGCCGCCCCGGGGCGTCGCCGATCTCGAAGCGGTCGGTCCCGAGCCGGAGCTCCGGGAGCTGCTCCCAGCCCGGCGGCCCGAGCGGCTCCACCTCGGCGGCCGGCGCGTCGGCGAAGCGCCACGTGTAGCGGTCCCGCCCGCGCGCGCCCGTCTGGACCGCCGGCGGGTCGATGCCGCGCGGCTCGGTCCGCACCGCCGTCCCGCTCGGGACCGACAGCTGGAAGAGGGCCGTCTCGACGGGCCAGCCCTGGCCCTGGGGCCGCCACGTCGGCCAGCCGAGCACGCCGCGGTGCTCGATCTCGAAGGTCCACTCGACCGTGAACGGGTAGCGGTCGTCGTAGAGGACGGCCTCGCGGAGGCGGAGGTCGTCGTAGACCGACGTCAGCTGGCGGTCCTGGTCCTCGCGCCGCCCGAGGCTGCGCACCTCGTGGCCCTCGGCGTCGTAGAGCACGCCGTCGAAGCGGCGGAGCCGGCGGAAGCCGCCGTGGACCACCTTGAGCTCGCCGACGGCCTCGCGGCCGGCCGCGTTCAGCGCCGTCATCACGAGGCGGACGCGCGTCGTGGCGTGGTCGGGCCCGTCGACCTCGTACTCGGTCTCGTAGAGGCGGACGAGGACGGGCGCGCCCTGGGCCGCCAGCAGCTCCTGGAGGGAGACGGCCCACGCCCCGTCCTGGGCCGCCGCGGCCCCGCTGGCGGCGACCGCCAGCAGGGCGAGGAGAACTCCATGGCGCAGGCTCATCCGTCGCCCTCGTCCGAATCCCCGTCGTCGGGCCCGCCGTCGTCGGGCCCGCTGTCGGCGACGGGCGCCTCGGCATCATCGGCGGGCGCCTCCGCAGCGACCTCGGCCTCCGCCAGTCGCGCGATGACGACGGCCTCGGTCTCGGCGGCCACGATCTCGTCGTAGAGGTCGCGGAGCGACGGGTACTCGGCCGGCTCCACGCGGGCCAGCCCGACGGAGAGCACGGCGCGGACCTGGAGCTGCCCGTTCTCGGACGACATCAGCCGCTGGTAGGTCACAGCCCGGCTCGGGATCGTCATCTGGACCGGCTCCGGAAGGTCGACGGCCTCCCAGCCCTCGGGCAGGGTGATGGCGGCCACGTAGGTCCGCGTGAACGGGTAGGCGAAGTCGACGGGGAACGTCCGGGTCTCGCGCTCGAACGGGTTCTCCTCCATCTGCATCGCGATGAAGGGCGTGAGGTACATCTCGTCCCCGACGACCTCGGCCGGCGGCGCGACGAACGTGGCCTCGATGCCGAGCGGCTCGGCCGGGTCGTCGGTGCCCGAGACCTCGACGACCTCGATCTCGACGTCGTCCTCGGCGTCGGCCGTCTCCTCGACGGCGTCGCCCGCGGCAGCCGGCGAGTCGGACTCGGCCTTGTCGAGGCGCTCGCGGGCGTCGAAGGCGTGGTAGCCGTTGAGGCGGAGCTGGAGCGTGCCTTCGAGCGCGCCGTCCTCCGAGAGCGTGCCCTGGACGAACGTCGTCGTGGCCGCGCCCCCCGGGGCGTCGTAGGAGATCCACCGCGGCTGGTCGTAGTCGACCATCCACGCGTTGGTGTTGAGCGCGTCGACGGGGATCTGGCCGTAGGGCCGGTTCGGGCTCAGCGGCGACACCAGCTCGGGTGGCTCGCCGGGCACCTGGACGAGAGCGAGGATGGTGTCGAACTGCTCGACGATGGGGTACTCCATGATGGCGCGGCCGTTCGAGCGCCCCGAGAGAACGACGGGGGTGGCCGGGACGCCGGCCTCCTCGTAGAGCGCCAGCAGCAGGAACGTCAGTTCGCCTTCCGAGCCCGACCGCGTCTCGAGGACCTGGCCGAGGTCGCGCTCGGCGAAGATGCCCCCCTTGCCGTTCCAGACGTAGCCCCGCCGGACGATGTCGTAGAGCGCCCGGGCCTTCTCCCCGACCGTCCCGCTGACGCTCTGCGCGAGCTGGCGGACGCGCCGATTCCCCTCCACCCGCCGCCCGAACATCGGATGGTCGCGGAATTCCTGGGCCACCTGCTCCCAGGTCTTCAGGATGTCGTCGCGGAACCCATCGAGCCGGTTGATCCGGTTGAGCTGGAAGCCGATCCGCTCGACGTAGTCGGCCTCGGTCGTGGTGTAGGGCTCGTCGCGGAGGGCGGGCACGTCGCGGGCGATCCACCGGAATTGATCCATCCGGTACTGGGGCCGGTTGAGCTGCCGCGGCTCCTGCTCCTCGATGTGGTCCCCCTGGCGGAACGTGACGTAGTCGAAGAACGGGGCCTTGTCCAGCCGGTACTCACTGACAACGGTCGGCTCCTCGGACTGGAAGTACCACGGCGGAAGGACAACGAAGTCCTCGGTCTCGTAGGTGTACTCGTACTCGAAGATGGCGCCCGGAGCGAGGGCGGGCATCGAGAAGCGGACCTCGCGCAGGTCGTCACCCACGCGGTCGTCGTGGACGTCGCGCCCGGAGAGCTCGACGCGACGGTAGTCGCCGTTGCCATCGGGTACGAACGTCTGGCCCCGGACGCGACGGACGTGGTCGTCGTCGTGGTAGCGCATGGCGACCTCGCCCATCTCGTAGGCGTCCTCGTCGAGGACCTTGACGCGCCGGTGGCGCCGGAGCCGGTAGAGCGGCCCGCTGCCGTCCAGGATCATCTCGGCGTACCCGACGTCGCCGAGCACGATGGCGGAAGCGTCGGAGTCGCCGGGCCAGGCGTCGATCGCCTTCTCCTCGTCGGAGAGGCGGCCCCAACGAATCGGCGGGTCCTGCGCGGTGGCCGCCAGCGGGGCGAGAAACAGGACGAGGGCGAGGAGACGTCGCACGGGGCACATCTGCAGGTGGCGACCCGAAGACTAGCGCCCACATCCGGGCGCACACAACCTGTTCGAGACGTCCTCACGGGCCTACGCCTCCGAAGCCCCTCAAATCCAATGGGTTCACATTCATCGCCCGACTGGCGACGCGCGCCGCCAGTCGGGCCGGTGGCTAGCTCGCGTCCTCGACGGTGCCGGGGTGGGCCTCGGCGATGGCCTCGGGCGCCGTGCCCGTCGGGACCGGGTCGGGCGGGAGCGGCTCGGCCCAGGCGCGGCCGTCGCGGGCGAGGAGCCGGTCAGCGGCGGCCGGGCCCCAGGTGCCTGCGGCGTAGTTGGGGAACTCGGCCGGCGGCGAGGCGGCCCACGCGTCGAGCACGGGGTCGACGACGGCCCACGCGGCCTCCACCTGGTCGGCGCGCATGAACAGCGTGGCGTCGCCGCGGACGGCGTCGAGCAGGAGCGTCTCGTAGGCCTCGGGCGGCGTGCCGAAGGCGGCGTCGTAGTCGAACCGCATGGCGACCGGCTGGAGCAGCATCGACGGGCCGGGCCGCTTGGCCTGGAACTGGAGCACGATGCCCTCGTCGGGCTGGATGCGCAGGACGAGCCGGTTGGGCTGGAACGCCTCGTCGGCGCCCGACGGGAAGGCCCGGTGCGGGACGGGCCGGAACTGGACCGAGATCTCGCTCACGCGGCGCGGCATCCGCTTGCCCGTGCGGAGGTAGAACGGGACGCCGTGCCACCGCCAGTTGTCGACCTCCAGCTTCAGCGCGACGTACGTCTCGGTCTTCGAGCGCGGACCGACGAGCGGCTCGGCGCGGTAGCCCGGCACGCGCGCGCCGCCGAGGTAGCCCTCCCCGTACTGCCCCCGCACCGCGACCTCGTGGACGCGCTCGGGCGTAATCGGCCGGACCGCCCGGAGCACGTCGACCTTCTTGTTGCGCACCTCGTCGGCCTTGAAGGCGACCGGCGGCTCCATCGCCACGAGGCACAGGAGCTGGAGCAGGTGGTTCTGGACCATGTCGCGCATGGCCCCGGCCTTCTCGTAGTACCCGCCGCGGTGCTCCACGCCCACCGTCTCGGCGACGGTGATCTGGACGTGGTCGACGTAGCGGGCGTCCCAGACAGGCTCGAAGAGCGCGTTCGCGAACCGGAAGGCGAGCAGGTTCTGAACGGTCTCCTTGCCCAGGTAGTGGTCAATCCGGTAGACCTGGTTTTCGGAGGCCGCCTGGAGCAGGACCGCGTCGAGCTGGCGGGCGCTCCGGGCGTCGTGGCCGAACGGCTTCTCGACGACGATCCGGTCGCGCTCGGGGTCCGCCAGCAGGCCGGCGCCCGCGAGGCCGGTCGCGATGGGCTCGACGAGGAACGGGGCGACCGAGAGGTAGAACACGCGGTGCGGCCTCTCCCCTTCCGAGGCCACGTCCTTGAGGTGCGTCGCCAGCCGGTCGAACGTCTCGGGCTTGGTCGCGTCGCCCTGGACGTAGCTCAGGCGGGCGGCGAACGCCTTCCAGTCGTCGCCGTCGACGTCGCGCGGGAAGAAGCGGCCTTCGGAGCTGGCGGCGTCGCAGGCGAACTCGACGAACGCCTCGTCCGACATCTCCTTGAGGTCGACGCCGACGACGTCGACGTCGGCCGGGAGGTAGCCCTCGCGGTGGAGGTCGTAGAGGGCAGGGATCAGCTTCCGGTGCGCGAGGTCGCCCGCGGCGCCGAAAAGGACGAGTTGGACGGAGGAAGGAGAATTCGACACCGACGGGGCAAAAGAGGGCGCACCACGAACGGGCGTCACTTGAAGAGGGTCCGATTGATCGTCGATGCCATGTTCTTTCCCCCACGGTGGTCGCTCGGCGTGGAGGGGATCGTAAAGGAGTACCGGGCGTCCTCTCGGTACACAAGCCGGTCGTGGCCTCCCCCCCGCACTCGGACGAAGCCGAACTTGGCGATCTCTCGCTCCTCCCGCCGGTCAAGCACGCCATCCTGGAACACCCGTTTGATGGCCTTCGGGATGTTCTCGTAGTCCGGCGAGAGTGGGTTGCTCCGGAGCAGGTCCTCAACGATGTGATGGTGGCGTCGTCCCTCCCCGATCGAGGGGAGCGCGGCCTCCAAGGCCACGATGATCGCGTCCTTGATCTCACCGGGATAGTAGTCGCGCTCTTTGCCACGCTGGAGGATTCCAGCCGACTGTTCTTCCTGCGCCCTCAACTCTGCACGGAGACGCTCAACCTCCGCGTTTGCCTCCGCGAGCTTAGCCTCGAGCGCCGCCTTCTCACCATCGAAGGCCTCGACATAGTTGTCGACGGCGCCTCCCTCCCGGCGGAGCCGGTCGATCTCGCCCCGAGCGACGACGCCGACGATATGAGTCCATGTGAGCTCCGGAGTTGGCCGCAACGCCGCGAGGTGCTGTCGGATCCGGTCCTCGACGGCATCTAGAAGTTGAGTCGGACGCGCGTAGTCGTAGGGTAAGAAGCGAGGCGAGGCTCCGCCGGCCGTCGACCAGAAGATGCCGACGGCCCCGCGGTAAGGGTTGTCGCCCTCCACATGCCGAGCGAGAGCGAACGAGAAGAACCGCGAGGGCTCGACGACGACATGAGCCACCCCCGCCAGCCTCTGGGCCGCGACATCCGGGTCGACGAACGGTCGGTGCTCGTCGTTCGCGCTCATGTAGACGACGGGAAGCCGGAGCCCGCCGGCGCCCATGATCAACCGGGCTGCCCGCTCCACATGGTCCTCGCTGAGGTAGTAGGGTAGGTCGTCGACCGGGATCCAGGAGTCCACCCCGCCCCGGAACTCTTCGATGATCAGTTTGATGATGTAGGGCCTCCGGGGGCGTGGGAGCCGGAGACTCGCATCAAGCAGGTCGCACCTCAACCGGACACCGACCTCTGGAGTGGAGTCTGCCCGGTAGCACACGAACTCGAACGTCCACTCTTTGACGCCGCCTTCAGTCCATTGATACCGAAGTCCAGACCACTCCTCACCGGCGGCCGTCACGTCGGCGATTTGGACGGTCTGCCCGTACCTCTCGACGGTCGCAATGCCGCCGGGCGCGGCACCTGGAATGTCCCCCTCCCCCCACTCGTTGTGTGGACTCCCACACAGCCAGCTCTTGGCGAGTGCAAGCACAGACGAACGGCTCACGTCTTCCGCGAGCCCAAATTCTGTAGCCCAAACGATCATGGTGCCGCAGTTTTGGCGAAGGATGACTCAAGCACCCCCGTACCGAAACAGAGGCACTCAAGACATACTACGGCGAAATGATCGATCTCAGATCACAACCCAGCCGGCTCCCACTGGGCGTGGTGCATCCCCTCCTCGTCGATGCGCGCGAACGTGTGCGCGCCGAAGTAGTCGCGCTGGGCGGCGACGAGGTTGGCCGGCAGCCACTCGCTCCGGTAGGCGTCGAGGTAGTCGAGCGTCGACGAGAGGCACGGCGTGGGGATGCCGGCCTGCGCCGCCTGCACGACGGCCTGGCGGAGCGCACCGCGGTGGCCGATCAGCTTCTCCGACACGGCCGGCGCCACGAGCAGGTTGGGGAGGTCGGGGTCCGCGCGGAAGGCCTCGCGGAACGTCTCCAGCAGGTCGGCGCGGATGATGCAGCCGCCGCGCCAGACCTTCGCGACCGTCTCCAGGTGGAGGTCGAACTCGTAGGCGTCGCTCGCCCGCTTGAGGAGCGCGAAGCCCTGGGCGTAGGTCACGAGGCACGCCGCCAGCAGCGCGCCGCCGAGCGCGCCGACGAGTTCCTCGGGGTCGCCGGGCACGCGGCCGGCGGGCTGGCCGAGCAGGCCGGCCGCCGCCACGCGCTCCTTCTTGAGCGCCGAGAGGTAGCGCGCCGTGACGGCCGTGTCGATGGTGGGGGTCGGGACGCCGAGGTCGAGGGCGTCCTGGCTCGTCCACTTGCCGGTGCCCTTCTGGCTGGCCGTGTCGAGGATGAAGTCGAGGAGGTACGAGCCCGACATGCCCTCCGGCGGCGTCTCGTCGCCCGGCGTCTCGTGCGGCTGGACGTCGACCACGGCCGGCTGGCGGAGGATGTGGGCCGTGATGCCGACGAGGTAGCTCTGAAGCTCGCCCGCATCCCACTCGGCAAACTGGTCGCCCATGCGGTCGTTTGAGAGGCCGGCGCCGCGCTTCATCAGGTCGTAGGCCTCGGCGAGCAGCTGCATCAGCCCGTACTCGATCCCGTTGTGGACCATCTTGACGTAGTGGCCGGAGGCGCCGTGACCGAGGTGCGCCACGCACGGGTCGCCGTCGACCTTGGCCGCCATGGCCTCCAGGATGGGCGCGACGCGAGCGTAGGGCTCCTTCGGGCCACCCGGCATCATGCTCGGGCCGTGGCGCGCACCGTCCTCGCCGCCGGAGACGCCCATGCCGAAGAAGTGCAGCCCCTTCGCAGCCATCTCGTCGTGGCGGCGCTGCGTGTCCTTGTAGAACGAGTTGCCGCCGTCGATGACGAGGTCGCCCTCGGCCAGCTTGGGCGCGAGGGACTTGAGAACCGAGTCGACGGGCGCGCCGGCCGGGACCATGACGAGGACGTTGCGCGGGCGCGGGAGCGCGTCGAGGAACGCATCGAGGTCGGTCGAGGCGGCGACCTGGTGGCCGTCCTGGGCGGCCTCGTCCTCGAAGCCGCGGACGGCGTCCTCGCCGAGGTCGGTGCCGGAGACGTCGACGCCGGCGTCGAGTGCGTTCAGGGCGAGGTTGCGGCCCATGACGCCGAGACCGACGACGCCGAGGTGATGCTGAGACATGAGACGGGCAGAGGGAGGGGACGGCCCGTACGCCCGTCGCCCGCCGGGGTGCCAAGTCGCGTGCCGCTGGCGACGTGCGCCGCCAGTCACGTGCGGAAGGGGCACACACAGCCCCATGCGTTACGCGTGCAGCCGTAGAGGCGGCCTTCTCCGCGAGCTTCCCTGCAAAGCAATGCGCCCTTTCCTTCTCGCTATGCTGGTGGTCGCGCTCGGCGCGTGCCGATCCACGCCGCCCCTCCTCACCACCGACGCCGACGCCCCGCCGCGTGCGTTCTCCGTCGCCATCCCCGAGGGCTACACCGTGCTGTCGGCCTCGTTCGGGCTGGCCACGGACACCTCGGTGTCCGGCGGCATGTTCGGCAACCCGGTCACGAGTTCGTCCTCGGAGAGCGGGATCGTGTCGGTCCTGGCCGCGACGCCGGAGGGCGAGCGCGTACTGCTCGTCTACCGGCTCGGAGACGAGCGCGCGGCGCCCGCGCTGGAGGTCCGCCTAGCCGAGGAGTAGCGCCCGACTGGCGACGCGCACCGCCAGTCGAGCCCGACGGAATCCACGACCGGCGCACACCAGGGGCCGGCCCTCTCTCGTACCATCGGTCCAGGTCGGATTCCCCAGGGCATGATCGGAACGGTCGGACACCTCTCGCTCGTCGTCGCGTTCGTGGCCGCGGTCGCGGCCGCCGTGGCGTTCATCCTCGCCTCGCGCCGGGAGGGCGCCGAGGCGGACGCGTGGGCGCGCATCGGCCGGTGGAGCTGGGCCGGCGTCGCGGCCGGCGTGGCCGGCGCCAGCGCCATGCTGTGGACGGCCCTCTTCGGGCACCACTTCGAGTACGCCTACGTCTACCAGCAGACGTCGACGGCGATGCCGTTCCGGTACCAGTTCTCCGCATTCTGGGCCGGCCAGGAGGGCTCGTTCCTCCTCTGGGCCATCTGGACGACGCTCGTCGCGCTCGCGCTCGTCCGGTGGAGCGTGCGGACCGACGGCAGCGCGCCGATCGTCGAGGCGCGGCGCCTGTTCGCGGGCCCGGTGCTGGCCGTCGTCTCGCTGTGCCAGGCCTTCCTGCTGTCGATGGTCGTCGGCCTCCGCCTCGGGCCGATCCCGGTCGGCGTCAGCCCGTTCGTGACGCTGTCCGAGAAGTTTCCGGACGCGCCGATGCTCCAGACGCCCGGCTTCATCCCGGCCGACGGGCAGGGCCTCAACGACCTGCTCCAGAACCCCTGGATGACCATCCACCCGCCGACGCTGTTCGTCGGGTTCACGCTGCTGATGGTGCCATTCGCGTTCGCCGTGGCCGGGCTGGTCCGGCGGCGCTACACGCAGTGGGTGCGGCCGGCGCTGCCGTGGTCGCTGGCCGGCTGCGGCGTGCTGGGCGTCGGGATCATGATGGGCGGCTGGTGGGCCTACGAGACGCTGAGCTTCGGCGGCTGGTGGGCGTGGGACCCGGTCGAGAACTCGTCGCTCGTGCCGTGGCTGTTCGCCGTGGCCGCGCTGCACGCGATGGTGGTCCAGAAGAAGACCGCGGCCGGGCACAAGGCGGCGCTCTGGCTGAGCGTGCTGGCGTTCCAGCTCGTCATCTACTCGACGTTCCTGACCCGGAGCGGCATCCTGGGCGACGTCTCGGTCCACAGCTTCGTCGACCTCGGCCTCTACAACCAGCTGCTGCTGTGGATCGTGGCCGTCGGCGTGGCAGGCTTCGGGC
>CAYPVZ010000082.1:0-9847 GCA_964414235.1 uncultured Rhodothermales bacterium
ACCGAGTTGCGCATCGCGTTCCGCCGCAAGCGATACGGCGAAGACTTCCGCCAGCTCGGCCGGCAGGACGCCGAGTCGGTCGCGCTGCGGCTGTCGTCGCGCGGGAGCGTCGGCGGCGGCGCGCTCGACGGGCGGCTCCTCTACGACGCGCTCACCGAGCGCTCGCCGATTCTCCAGGAGACGTACGTCCTTGTGGGACAGGACCTCGGCGAGTTCGTGTGGCGCGACGGCGAAGGCGAGCCGCGCGCGGGCGAGCCCGACGGCGTGGCCCAGCTCGACGAGTTCTTCCCCGAGACGACGCCGCTCGAAGGCACCTACCTCCGCACGTTCATCCCGGGCATCGACCTCGTCCCGACCGTCGGCGTCGGCCTCGGGCTCCGGCTCGACGCACGTCCCGGCCGCCTCTGGCAGGCGCTCGACGTCCTCGGCCTATCGACCACCATCGACGTCCGCGAGAAATCCCGCCAACCGGACGTGCTCCGCGTGCTCCTGTTCGACCCCAGCGTGCTCCAGAGCACCAACACCGAGGCGGGCACGATCGACGGGCGGTTCCGGATCGAGCAGGAAGTCGTCCTCTTCCCCGAGCGGCCGGACCGGGGCGTGCGGCTGCTCGGCTCGCACCTCCGCTCGACGAGCCGCCTCGCGGCCGGGCTGGAGACGCGCCTCGTCCAGGACGCCCGCGCCGAGGCCTACGCCCCGCTGGCGGAGGCGCTCGACGCACGCCTCGCCCTCGTCGCCGGCCGCCGCCGGGCCGTCTCCGACGCCTTCGCCAGCCGGACGTACGACCTCCGCAGCGTCGGGGTGGATGGCTCGCTGCGGTGGACGCCGTCCGAGCGTGTGGCCCTCACGTTCGCTCCGACGCTCCTCGACCGAACGGACGCGCTCGCCCTCGCCGGCCGTCCGACGGGCGCGCTCGTGGCTCGCGTGCCGGTTGAGGCGCGATGGACCCGGTCGGGTCGGTTCTCGGTCGCAGCGCGGGCCGAGGCGTCGGTCATGCGGATGCGCGGCGAGGGGACCGGCGGGCTGGCGGTCTTCGAACTGACGGACGGTCGAGGGCCGGGCACGTCGGCGCTGTGGGGGATCGACGCCGAGGTCGGGCGAACGGAGCGGCTACGGGGGAGCCTCGTCTACGACGGCCGCGCGCCGGCCTCGGGCCGCGCCATCCAGACCGTCCGCGTCCAGGTCTCGGCGACGCTCTGAGAGGGGCCGTGGCCGCCCGCGCCGGCCGGCTGGCGATGGGCACCGCCCGCGCGGCGGGCGCGAAGAGCGTGCGACGAAGCGGAAGGACCGCACTCGGGTAACATTGGCGTAACGGTGGCCCGGGATCTTGGCGGCCCGCCAGAGGCGCGATGGCCGCCTCGGCGCAGAACGGGCTCGGGCCCCGAGGGATCGGGCCGACGCCGCGCCACGTACCCACGGCAATCGCCCCTCGGCTGTGACGGGCCGAGGCCGTCCGCCCTCCACTCCCGCGCCCATGAACCTCTTCAGCTTTCTCACCGGCTCGCGCCCGCCGCTCGTCGACCGCGCCCTGAACGACCTCGGCATCATGCTCGACACGGCCGACGCCATGTTCGCCGCGGCCACCAACTGCCTCCTCGACAACGAGGACCTCCACATCGACCTCGCCGAGCAGGACGAGATCATCAACCAGCGGGAGATGTCGATCCGCCGAGCCGTGCTCGAGCACATGGTGGCCGACCCGAAGGTCGAGACCTCGCTCAGCCTGCTGCTCGTCTCCATCGTGCAGGACGCCGAGCGCTGCGGCGACCTCGCCAAGAGCATCGCCAAGGCGTCCGACCTCGCGGTCTCGCCGCGCATGGGCCGCCACGTCGACGCGCTCCGGCCGATCCGCGACCGCGTCCAGGCCACCTTCCCGCGCGTCCGCCGCTCGTTCGTCGTCGGCGACGCGGGCATGAGCCGGACCGTCATGGAGGAGCACGACCGGACCAAGCAGGACGTGGCCGTCTTCCTCCAGGAGCTGGCCTCGGCCGACGACGTGACCTCGAACGAGGCCGTCGTGCTGGCGGTCGGCTCGCGCATGATCGGGCGGACGTCGTCGCACCTCTCGAACATCGTCTCGGCCGTGGCCCTCCCGTTCGACCAGGTCCGCAACTCCCCGACCTGGGAGTAACCCGCCCCGCCGCCCGCCCTCTGGCACCGCCAGCCCGACCGACCCGCTCCCTTCATGCCCACGACCGACGACGCGCTCCCGGCGCCCGAGTCGCACCGCGACGAGCACCTCGACGCGCTCACCGGCCTGCCGCCGATCTCCGAGGAGGACCTCGACCAGGACCCCTCGACGCCCGCGCACGGGCCGCTCTGGGTGCGCCTGCTGGCGCTGCTCGCCACGCTCTTCCTGTTCGTCGTGGCGCTGGAGCTGATGGGCGACGGCATCAAGGCGCTGGGCACGACCTTCGACCTGGAGGGCTTCCTGGAGCGGGCCACCAACAGCCCGCTGCTCGGGCTCATCACGGGCATCCTCGTCACCAGCCTCGTCCAGTCGTCCTCGACGACGACGTCGCTCGTGGTGACGCTGGTCGCGACCGGCACGCTGTCGCTGACGAACGCGATCCCGGTCATCATGGGCGCCAACATCGGGACGACGGTGACCAACACGATCGTCTCGATGGGCCACATCACGCGGCCCGACGAGTTCCGGCGCGCCGTCGCCGGCGCCACCGTCCACGACTTCTTTAACTGGCTGACGGTCCTCATCCTGCTGCCGCTGGAGCTGCTCTTCGGGATCATCTCGAAGCCGGCGACGGCGCTGGCGAACGCGCTGCCCGGCGTCGACTCCGGCGGCCTCGGCGACACGCCGTTCGAGACCGTCGCGGGCGTCATCAGCGGGTTCCTCGGCGAGATCCCGTGGCTGATGGCGGTCGTGGGCCTGGGCCTGCTGTTCGTGGCGCTCCGCTACCTCGTCGTCATCCTCAAGGGCTTCGTGCTCGGCCGGATGGAGGGCGTGCTCGACAAGTACGTCTTCGGCAACCCGCTCAAGGCGATGGCCTTCGGCATGGTGCTCACGTTCCTCGTCCAGTCGTCGTCGGTCACGACGAGCCTCGTGGTGCCGCTCATCGGCGCCGGCATCCTGACGGTCCCGCGCGTCTTCCCGTACATGCTCGGCGCCAACGTCGGGACGACGGCGACGGCCGTGCTGGCGGCGCTCGTGGCCGTGGCCGGCGGCGAGCCGGCGGCGCAGGCCGGGCTGGCCGTCGCCTTCTGCCACACGCTGTTCAACGTGTTCGGCATCCTGCTCATCTACCCGGTGCCGGCCATCCGCCAGATCCCGATCCGGATGTCGGAGTGGATCGGCCGGCTGGCCTACAAGAACCGGCTCTACGCCGTGGCCTACATCGTCGGGCTGTTCTACCTGCTCCCGCTGGCGCTGGAGTTCGTGTTCTAGGCACCGCGCGGCGGGGGAGCGGCGTTAGCCTTGGGCTCCGCCTCGCTCCTGCCCATGCGCTCCGTCTCCGTCCTCTCGCTCGCCGTCCTCGCGGCCTCCGCCTGCGCCCAGCCGGCCACGAAGCCCGACCCCGAGCGCGACGCCCGCCAGCGGCGCGCGGACTCGGCCATCGTCCGTACCGAGGCGCCCCCGGGCGACCTCGCCGACGGGCCGACGACGACCGACCACGGCGTCGAGCTGGGCGACGCGCTCGTGGTCGTCCGCGTGACCGTCGAGCCCGGCGCGGGCGGGCTCAACGCGCTCAACCTCCACGACGACGAGAGCACGTCCGTCGAGGCCGCGCGGGAGGTCGTGGGCGCGCACGGCGGGCGCGTGGTCGAGCTGGTCCACACCGGCGAGCGGAACGTGACGTTCGGCGTCGGCGGGCGGACGTACCAGGCCGACCCGAACCGCATGTTCACCGAGGCCGGCCGGCGCCGCACGCTGGCGTCGCTCTCGCAGGCCGACGATGCGGCCGAGGCCGCCCTCGAAGCCTTCGCCGACACGGTCCTTGCGCTCTACACCGCCGTCGAGCCGGCCGTCGTCGTCACGCTCCACAACAACTCCGAGGCCAACTACTCGGCGCGGTCCTACGAGGCCGGCGCCGAGTACGCGACCGACGCGGCGGCCGTCACCGTCCACCCGGGCACCGACCCCGACGACTTCTTCTTCGTGACCGACCGCGCGATCTACGACGCCCTCGTCGCGCGCGGCTTCAACGCGGTGCTCCAGGACAACGACGCCGCCACCGACGACGGCTCGCTCTCGGTGTGGGCCGCGCGCCACGGCGTGCCCTACGTCAACGTGGAGGCGCAGCACGGGCACGTCGCCGAGCAGACGCGCATGCTGGAGGCCCTCCGCGAGATCGTCGCGCCGTAGCCGCGTCCCGCTGGCGACGCGGGCCGCCAGCGGCGCTCACCGCTAGCGGACGACCAGACGGCCCACGCGCTCGCCCGCGCGGACGAGGTACACCCCGGCCGGAAGGGCGCGGACGTCGAGCCGGAGCGTGCCGCCGGCCGGGACCGTCGCCGTCCGCACGGCCCGGCCGCGGACGTCGTACACCACGACCGTCGCGCCGGGCTGGGACGGGGCCTCGACGGTCACCGCGTCGTGCGCCGGGTTCGGGTAGACCGCCAGCCGGGCGGCCTCCGGGCGAGAGGACTCGGTGGCGATGGCGTGCGCGCCGTAGACCTGGCCGTCGACGCGGGCGTAGGTCACCGTCCACCCCAGCGACCAGCAGAACATCGAACACCCGTCGGAGAAGGAGCCGCCGCCGGCGAAGCCGAACCCGTGGACCGCGACGGCGCCGGCGCCTCCGATGTTCTCGAAGGACCTGATGGTGAGGTCGTCGGTGTCTCCCAGGAAGTCGGGGAGCGACCAGAAGTCCGCGTTGTCGGACGAGGCGGAGGACCAGGACCACGAGCAGTCGTCGGAGCCCTGGGTCATGTCGAGGCACGAGGCGAACCAGGGGGTGGGCCTTTCTGTCGGGGTGCCGTCGGTGTACTGAACGAGCCCAAGCACGCTGGCGGTGGCCTCGTCGTAGCGCACCAGCGTGGTGTCGCGGGAGGACAGGGTGCCCGTCTCGGCGTACTCCTCGTGGACGAGGACGTACCGATCCTGCTCGGGCCCGGCGCCGGCGCCCACGATCCGATAGCGGATGTACGTCGTCACCGTCACGTCCTGCGGGGTGTTCGGCCCGGCCGGGGAGAAGAAGACCTCCTCGTACTCCCACTCGTTGCCGACCGCCAGCGGGAAGTAGCCGCGCGGGTCGAGCGCGTCCGGCTCGGACGTCTGGGCGGTGGCGGTCGCGGCGAGCAGGAGCAGGGGGAGGAGTCGGTGCATGTCGGCGAGGCGTCCGTTGGTCCGAGATCGGTGGGCAACGTACGAGGCCGATTGCCCTTTCCCAAACGGATTCCCCGGACGCCTCTAGGCCTCGGCTGCGTCGCCGCCCTCGCGGAGGGCCGCCGCCCGCCGGGCGGGGCGGGGCGGGTTCGTGCCCGCCGGCCAGCCCTCGCGCTGGCGCGTCCGGTCGCCGTCGGTCTCCTCGGTCTGGTCGTGGAAGAGCACGACCTGCGTCGGGAACGGGAGGTCGATGCCGCCGGCCGCCATCGCCTCGGCGACGCGCTGGAGCACCCGGTCGCGGGTGTGCACGACGGCCGGGCGGTGCGCGTCGGTCCACCACCGGAGCCGGAGGTTGACCGTCGAGGCGGCGAGGTCCTGCACGATCACGTCCGGCGCCGGCGCCGGCAGGATGCCCTCGACGCCCGCCAGCACCTCGCGCGCGATGGCCTTCGCCGTCTCGACGTCGTCGCCGTAGCCGATGCCGAGGTCGTACTCGCTGCGGACCATGTCGTAGGCCGTGATCACCTGCACGGGCTCGGCGTAGATCTGGCTGTTCGGGATGATGACCCGGCGGCCGTCGTACGTCCGGATGTAGGTGGCCCGCGTCTCGATGCTCTCGACCGCCCCCACGTAGTCCCGCGAGACGATCTCGTCGCCGACGCGGAACGGCTGGCGGAGCAGGATGAGCACGCCCGCGAGCAGGTTCGAGAACGTGTCCTGGAAGGCGAACCCGAGCGCCAGCCCGCCGATGCCGAGCGCCCCGACGAGCCCCGTGATGGTGAACGTGGGGAAGACGACCACGAGCCCGACGAGGACGCCGAGCAGCAGCAGGAACGCCGTCGCCACGCGCCCCAGCACGATCCCGATGGGCGCGTCCGTCGGGCCCGGCGTGACGCGCTGGATGAGGCCGCGCACGCCGCGCGCGACGAGCCAGAAGAACAGGAACACGACCACCGCGACCGCCAGCCGCGGCAGCGACGCGTAGAACGCGTCGATGAAGCCCTGCACCGTGTCAACGGCCTCGCCCGTGGCCTCGGTCAGGCTGATCTGGGCCGTGTCCGGTGCCAGCGCCGCGTCGAGGTCGGCCCGCGTGATCGTCGTGTCGATGGGGACGGAGCCGGAGAAGAGCGTGTCGGTCTGCATGGCGGCGCGGGGCGGGGGAGAGGGACGCCCCCGCGCTCCCCCCGGTTCGCCCGCCCCGCTGGCGGCGCCCGCCGTCCGTGCCACGCGACGGCCCGTCACTCACGGCGATGGGTCCGTGCCCCCCGTTCGGCATCCCGGCATGTCGACCCGCCGGCCCGGCGGTTCAACAGCACTCACCGGCACGTCGAGAGGCGTCGTCGGCACGTCGAAGGCCGTCCCCGGCTGTTCAAGCCGCTCCCCCGGCTGTTCAAGACGCGTCCCCGGCTGTTCAATTGGCGCCCCCGGCTGTTCAATTGGCGCCCCCGGCTATTCAATTGGTGTCCCCGGCTATTCAAAGGCCGCCCCAGGCTGTTCAAGAGGTGTCCCCGGCACTTCAATCGGCGTCCCAGGCTCTTCAAGAGCCGTACCCGGCACTTCAAGCGGGGCCCCGGGCTGTTCCGCTGGGCTCCTCGGCCCCTCGCGACGTCATCCGGCCGTGTCGAAGGAGGCCTGGAGGTGGGCGCCTCGGCGTGACTGGCGACGCGTGCCGCCAGCGCGGCGCGGCCCGGGTGTCCACGCCGAATCAACGCGGGGCGGGGACCGGCCGGGGGGCGGCTCGCTAGCTTCGAGTCCCCCGCTTCGTGCCTCCCCGACGCCATGCCGAGCCGCCCCCAGACCGCGAACGAGACCCGCGCCGCCTTCCTCGACTTCTTCCGCGAGAAGGGCCACGAGATCGTCCCCAGCGCGCCCATCGTGCCGCAGGACGACCCGACGCTGCTGTTCATCAACGCCGGCATGAACCCGTTCAAGGACGTGTTCCTCGGCACCGGCAGCCGGCCGTACGTCCGCGTCGCCGACACGCAGAAGTGCCTCCGCGTCTCCGGCAAGCACAACGACCTCGACGAGGTGGGCATCGACACGTACCACCATACGTTCTTCGAGATGCTCGGCAACTGGAGCTTCGGGGACTACTTCAAGACGGAGGCCATCGCGTGGGCCTGGGAGCTGCTCGTCGACCGCTGGGGGCTCGACCCGGACCGCCTCTACGTCACGGTCCACGAGGGCGACGCGGCGCTCGGGCTGGAGGCGGACACCGAGGCGGCGGAGCTGTGGGCCTCGGAGACCTCCATCGACCCGGCGCACATCCTCCAGCAGCCCTCGAAGGACAACTTCTGGATGATGGGCGAGACGGGCCCCTGCGGCCCGTGCTCCGAGATCCACATCGACCTCCGCGCCGACCACGAGCGCGCCATCACGCCCGGCCAGCAGCTCGTCAACAAGGACGACCCGCGGGTGATGGAGATCTGGAACCTCGTCTTCATCCAGTACAACGCGGTGAAGGCGGAGACGGAGGGGACGCCCGCCCCGCCGGACGCCGACGCGGACCCGAAGGCGCAGGCCGGCACGCCCATCGTCCTGGAGCCGCTCGCGGCCAAGCACGTCGACACGGGCATGGGCTTCGAGCGCATCTGCGCCGTGCTCCAGGGCAAGGGCTCGAACTACGACACGGACCTCTTCGCGCCCATCCTCGCCGCCCTCGCGGAGCGCGCCGGCCTGAAGCCCTACGACGCCTACGACGAGGCCGACCCGGAGGACAAGCGCATCCGCGTCGCGATGCGCGTCGTGGCCGACCACGTCCGCACCCTCGCCGTCGCCATCGCGGACGGGGCGCTGCCGGGCAACACGGGCCGCGGCTACGTCCTCCGGCGGATCCTGCGGCGGGCTGTCCGCTACGGCTACCAGGCCCTCGGCCTCCGCGAGCCGTTCCTGGCCGCGCTCCTCCCCGCGCTGGCGGACGAGATGGGCGAGACGTTCCCCGAGCTGCGCGAGTCCATCGACACCGCCAGCCGCGTGCTGACGGGGGAGGAGGAGGCGTTCCTGAAGACGCTCGCAGCAGGGATTGATCGGTTTGATCAGGTGGTATCAATTTCAGAAGGCTTTAGCCGCTTGCGCTCGGAGCGCCCTGACATCTCGACCGCGGATCCAAGGGATACGGCGATAGGCGACCATGGAAGAATTGAGGCCAAGTATCATGCTTTCGTCGAAAGCGATGTGCGTTCGAATCGGGAGCTCATGGGTCTGATTTCTACGGCGTACGCGCCTGAGGTCGTCAATCCGGAGATGCCTTTTGTTGAGAAGCTCCGTGCTGGAATGGTGCCGGGCGAGGTGGTCTTCCTCCTCCACGACACGTACGGCTTCCCCTCCGACCTCACCGCCGTCATGGCGCGCGAGCGCGGGCTGGCGGTGGACGAAGCCCGGTTCGAGGAGCTCATGGGAGAACAGCGGGACCGCGCCCGCGCGGCGGCCGGGTTTTCGGTGGACCAGTCGCAGGTCGACCTCTGGGACGCCACCGTCGACACGCCTCGGGCGGTCGACTTCGTCGGCTACGACACGCTCCGCGTCGAGGGCGCGCACGTGCTCAAGACGCGGACGCGCGGCGAGGGCGAGGAGGCCCGCCACGAGCTGGTCCTCGACCGGACCCCGTTCTACGCCGAGTCCGGAGGCCAGGTCGGCGACACCGGCACGCTGACCGTCGAGGGCAAGGCCATCGCCGTGCTCGACACGGTCAAGGACGCCGACGGCACCATCGTCCACGTCGTCGAGCGCCTGCCCGAGACCACCGAGAACGTGACGGCCGAGGTCGACGCCGCGCGCCGCCAGCAGATCATGCGCCACCACTCGGCGACGCACCTGCTGCACGCGGCCCTCCGCGAGGCCCTCGGCACGCACGTCCAGCAGAAGGGCTCGCTCGTCGCCCCCGACCGCCTCCGGTTCGACTTCTCCCACTTCGAGCGGTTGACGGACGAGCAGAAGCGCGCCGTCGAGGCCCGCGTCAACGCGCTCGTGCTGCGCAACATCGCCAAGGGCGAGGAGCGCGACGTGCCCATCGCCGAGGCCAAGGACCGCGGCGCGACGGCCCTGTTCGGCGAGAAGTACGGCGAGCGCGTCCGCGTCATCACCTTCGACCCCGAGGTCTCAGTCGAGCTCTGCGGCGGCACGCACGTCGCGTCGACGGGCGAGATCGGGCTGGTGCGGATCGTCAGCGAGTCGTCGGTGGCGTCGGGCGTGCGGCGCGTCGAGGCGGTGGCCGGCGAGGCCGCGCTCGACTGGCTGGCGGCCGAGATGGACGAGCTGGCCGCGGCGCGCGGGCTGTTCAAGCAGCTCCCCGACGGGCTGGCGCCGGCCGTCGAGGACCTCCAGGGCGAGGTAAAGGCGTTGCAGGGCGAGCTCGCCGGGCTCCGCCAGCAGCAGGCCGCCGCCGGCCTGGACCGTTATCTCGCCGAGGCGGCCGAGGTCGGCGACGCCCGCGTCGCCACCGGCGCCATCCCGGGCGCGGACATGGACACGCTCCGCCAGCTCGCCGAGACGGCGCGCGGCCGCATGACCGCCACCGGCGGCGGCGGCGTCGCGGTCTTCGGCTCGGCCGACATGGAAGAGGGC
>CAYPVZ010000083.1:0-9828 GCA_964414235.1 uncultured Rhodothermales bacterium
CCAACGCCGTGCCCGCCCCCGGGGGTCCGTTAGAAACGAGCGAGGTCACCGGCCGCCGTTGCCTGGCCCTCCTGTTGCTCCATTCGTCTGGTTGCCGGCGCCGTTCCCATTCGCGCCCGGCCCGGCGCCTGACTGGCCGTAGCGGTTGCCAGGTCTATCGGCTGCCGTCCCGCTCGTCGCGCCCACGTCACTCTCGGTCGAGATGTGGAGGATCCGGTTGCCGGCGAACCCGACCTTGTCGGCGAGCGCGGCGATGGGGCCCAGCGCGTAGGTGATGTTGGCGTTGGCCGCCAGCGTGAGCTGGGTCCCGAACGGGCTCGTCCCGCTGGCGACGGCGGCCTGCCAGGCGGCGAGCGTGGAGAGGTATTCGTCGTGCTCGGTTCCGGCCTGCATGTGCCAGTAGAGCGCGCCCTCGTAGAGGATGTCTCCGTCGCCTGGCTTTCGGATGCGCACGGTGAGCGCCCCCTGGCGGCCGGTCCGGTCGGTGCCCACGCAGATCGGCCATGTCGGCATGGCCGCGCCGGGGCAGACGCCGTTCGAGTCCCACAGCTTCTTGAGCGCACGAAGGCTCTGCGGGCGGATTACGAGGCGCTCCAGGTCGCGGGCCGGGAACGTCATCGAGCGGTACTTCTGAGGGCCCGCGAGCTCGGTGTCGTCGAAGCCGAGCGCCACGCTCCGCTCGATCTCGTCCTCGCCGCGGATCGCGACTTCGGCGATGGCGTGACCGTGGGCACCCGTGACGTTGGCGAATTCGATCTGGACCGGCGTCGAGCCGATGTAGTCGAGGAACTCGCGGAGGCCGGTGTAGGCCCGTTCCTGCGGGTCTCGGGCGTCTGCGTCGACGAATCGGACGATCCGCTGCTCGCGGTCGGCGAAGGCGTCGTCGCCCGTGCTCGGGTGGTCGAACCGGTGGATGTGGTTCCAGAACGGCCACGGCCATGCCTGGGTTTGCGGCCAGAGTGTGGCGCGGAGCGAGCCGGGCCCGGCCGCGCGGCGACCGAAGCTCGTGCTCCACGTCCCCGAGGGCTCCCGGAGCACGGTGAGGTCCATGTGACCGCCTGGAGGGAACGCCTCCTGCGACACGACCAGCGCGCCCGTGATGGTCGTCTGGCCGGTGAGGTCGACCGCGACCGACTGCTTGGTGGTTCGAACGATGACGAGCCCGCTCCACGCCATCTGACCCAGCACGCGGAGGCTGCCCTCGACGAGGAGCGCGCCACTGCCCGTGAGCTGCGCCCCGTTCGGAACCGTGAGGTCGCCGACGACGCGCGTGATGGCCGCGGGCGCGCCCCAGGTCGGGCTCCCCGAGACCGTCACGGCCCGGTCGTAGACGACGTCCCCGTCCTCCGTGTCGACGGCGCTTTTGACCTCCCAGTACAGGTCGTCGGCGGACTGGATGCCGTCGCCGAGGTCGCCGAGCCGCTGCTTGCCAGTCGTGGCCCAGTCGCCGACGGCCGCGCCGGCCGCCGCCATCGCGCTCGTGATGTCGTCGAGCGAAAGGCCCAGGCCGGCGATGTCGAGTTCGGTCGCCTTACGTGGGTCGATCTGGGGCTCGTAGCCGAACCCGCCACCCGAGATCATCGCCGCCGCGGCGACCGTCGCCGTGGCGTAAGGGACATCGAGCCAGATGGGCCCGGGAAAGTCCATCGGGTGGAACTCATAGACGCTGTGGAGCCGGTGCGTCGCCGTTCCGTAGGTCCCCGCGACCTGGATCGCCACGCGCTCCCCGTGCGGCGACGACGGCGTGAGCGTGTCGTCGTAGTTCTCGAAGGCGATCACGCCGCCGTTGTAGCCGCGGTCGCTCTTGAACACGCCGAGGTTCTCGAACCCGTCGAGCTGGGTGATCGAGGTCAGCGCGATGGCCTGTCCGCTCTCGGCGAGCTGGCGGGCCAGGACCGTCGCCTGCGCCTCGCCCCGGCGCCCGGTCGTGTCGCGCTGGGTCTGGAGCGTGGTGAAGGTGAGGTAGCTGCCGCCGAGGACGGCCGCCAGCACCATGAACAGCGTAGAGCGTCCCATAGAATAGAGGTAGAGAAAGCTAGAGGATGGCGTCAGGCGAAACCGTGGGGTCGCTCGCCCCGCCTGACGTGCCGCCCGGGGATCCGCCGGGTGTTCCTCTGGGAGAAGAAGGCGAGTTGCCCGCTCCGTTCCGTGTCGGAGAGCCGCGCCCTGTCGAGGGGCCGCTGGGCGGAGGCGTCGGCGGGGCCGGGTTCGTCCACGGGGCGCGCGGGGTGAGCGTCGTGCCCTGAGATGTCGGGAGGGCGTTGCCCCCGGTGCCGGCCGCGTAGACGCGGGCCGTGGCGCCCTGGCGCGTGAGGCCGGCGACGGCCCGCTCCGTCTGGTCGGCCGCCGCCTGCGCAGGCATCGGGTATGCCAGCTCGACGACGAAGTCGATCCGGGCCGGGAGCTCGGGGAGTCGCCCGATGGCTCCGCTCGGGATCGACACGTCGAAGCCGACGACGGTGCTCGGGCTGCTGCCGGCCTCCACCCACTGCGCTCCCTGGAGGGTGTAGCGGACGATCCGGTAGAGGTTGCGGATCTGACCGTTGGCCGTGACCTGCTCGCCCGTCGCCTCTTTCCGGTAGGCCACCGGGACGAGCGGCGACGCCGAGCCTGCCTCGGGCTCCGCCAGCGTCACGAACTCGATCCACTCCGTCTCGCCGTGGATCTCGTGGATGCCGACGGCCCGCTCGGTCGGCCCGCCGAGGTCGTCGGCCTCGTACGCCCCAAAGGCCGTCACGGCCTGCTCTTTCGTCCGCGCGTTTTCCAGGTCGCGCGTGAGCGTCTCGACGAACGCCGCCGCCTGGACCTCGGTCTGGTAGCGGATCGAGGCCTCGACGGCCGACTGGCGGCCGCGCTGCTGCACGAACAGCAGCCCGACGAGGAGCGTGGTCCCGACGAGGAACGCCGTCAGGTGGTCGAAGATGAACGCCATGGGGGCGCCCTTGCGGGGCCAGGGTTAGTTCGAGGTCGGCGTGACGATCTGCTGGAGCGTGGCCGCGATCTGCGGCGTCCCGACGAATCCGGCGGGCGCGGCGCGGACGACGACGGTGATCTCCTTGGCCATCGAGGGCCCTGGCACCGGCACGAGCGTGGCCGGGTCGACGTAGCGGACCGATACGGAGTCGGTGAAGGCGATCTCCTGGTCCATCCAGTCGGCCGTGACGGGTTGAGAGAGGCCGTCGTAGTCGTCGACATCGTCGTACTGCGTGTCGTTGACCTCCGAGGCCACGCCGTCATCGGGGCCGATCGTCGAGAGGCCGGCCGGGCTCGTGCGCACGCGGCTGACGCCAACGTCGGCCTCGTCGAAGGCGCGTGCGAGGACGGTCGCCAGTCGCTGGCGGGCGAGGCGGCCGGCGGCGAACTCGACCTCGGCCGAGATGGCGAACTGATCGATGTCGGCCCTCGCCCCATGCTGCGAGAGCGCGAAGTACGAGAAGATCAGGATGGCAACGAGCGCGAGGAGCGTCTGCTGCATGCGGGCGGTCTGGGGGGCCCGCCAGGTTGCCAGCGCTATGCCCCTACCTACCAGCCCTGCGCCCCCTCGCTTCTGCTCGTCCAGAATGGAACGGGGTGCGTTCGCCGAGGACGTGAGAAGGAGATCCGGGCGCGGAGTCGCCGTCGCGCGCGCGCTGCGGGCAAGGAACGGGTCGCGCGCTACGCTACCATTCTACTCAGCGCGGATGGGGCCCGTTATTCCGCTGCTCTCCTCATCACATCGAGGTAGGTCCCGACGGCGCCCGCCAGTCCGAGTTCGAGCGCGTCGGCGAGGAGGGCCTGCCCGATGGAGACCTCCGCCACGCCGGGCACGGCGCGGAGGTAGTCGCCGAGATTTGAGAGGTCGAGGTCGTGGCCGGCGTTGAGGGTGAGGCCGGCCTCGGTGGCGGCCTCGGCCGTCGCGCGGTGGTGGTCGAGGAGGGCCTGCGCGTCGCCGCGGGCGTGGGCCCACGCATAGGGGCCGGTGTAGAGCTCGACGCGGTCGGCCCCGAGGTCGGCGGCGGCGCGGGCCGCGTCGGGGTTCGGGTCGATGAAGAGGCTCACGCGGCAACCGAGGTCGCGGAGCTCGGCCACGATCGGCCGGAGGCGGTCGGCGTCGCGGACGAGGTCCCAGCCGTGGTCGCTCGTCCGCTGGCCCTGGGCGTCGGGGACCAGCGTGGCCTGGGTGGGGTGCGACTGGCGGAGGATCTCCATGAACCCGGGGAAGGCGTAGGCGCCGTGCGTGGCGGGCCCTTCGAACGGGTTGCCCTCGACGTTGAGCTCGTGGCCCTCGTCCATGAGCGCCGCCAGCGCGGCGACGTCGGCGGCGAGCGCGTGGCGGCCGTCCGGGCGCGGGTGGAGCGTGGCGCCGACCGCGCCCGCCTCGATGGCGACGCGGGCGAGGTGGACGACGTCGGGGCGGCCGTCGCCGGTGGCGCCCGCGCGGGCGTTCCGCATCAGGGCGGCCTTGTTGAGGTTGACGCTGAGCCGAGTCACGCGGGCGGCGGGGAGAGGGGGCAGGAGACGGCCGGGCTCCGGCAACGTTTCCGTGCGTCGCGTGTCGACTGGGCCGCGACGAAACGGGGTCGGACCCGGGGCCCCGTGCCTTGCCATTGCGGGACGCCCGGGGGTATCCTGTCCCGTCGCGCGCCCCGTCGCGGGCCTCACCCTCCGGACCCCACCTCTCTCTCGCAATGGCCTCTTCTGGCGCCAGCAGCAGCGAACTCGCCATCCGCGTCGTCCTCGGCCTCTTCATCGTCGGGCTCGTCGTTGTCTTGTACTTCGTTACCGTCGTCCCGGCCCAGGAGGCGCGGGCTCGCGAGCAGGAGACCGCCATCGCGCGCGAGCGGATGAGCGACGTCCGGACGGCCCTCATCGCCTACCGCGACTCGATGGACGCTTACCCGTCCTCGCTCGACTCGCTGGTCCTCTTCGCCCGGACCGACTCGGTGTTTCAGGCCCAGATCGCGACGCAGGACGCGCGCAAGCGGCCCATCAACGTGGACTCTCTGGCGTATTCGCCGCGCACGGGCAACCGCTTCCTCTATGAGGTCGTCGAGGACACGACGGGCCTCCAGATCTACTGGCTCGGCGACCCGGACCAGACGGCGGACTCCATCGGAACGCGCGAGGTGCTGCCGGCCTACCGGAACGCCGCGTCCTGGGAGTAGCACCGTGGAGCCCGCGCCGCAGACGGTCGCCGTCGCCGGCCTGAGCGGGCGGGCACTCCGCTACGCCGAGATCGTCTACGACGGGGCGGCCGGCGCCACGGCCCCCCGGCTGCGCCGGCTGGGGCTGGCCGAGTTCGACTTCGACGCTGAGCGGGCCCTCTACGGCGACGGCGCTCCCGATGTCCTGGAGTCGCTCGCCGATGCGCTCGCCGAAGGGCTCGGCGGCACGGCTGCCCAGACGCTCGTCTTCGCGGCCCACCCGACGACGACGACCTCGTTCTTCACGCCGCTCCCGGCGGGGCTCTCGGCCGAGGCCCGCGACATCCAGCTCCGCCAGGAGACCGCGCTCCTAGCCGACCTCGCCCCGACGCAGACCGTCCGCGTGCTCGCCCGCCACGTGCGAACCGAGCCGGCCGGGCCGTTCGGCGGCGGCGAGTTCGAGCGCGACTGGTTCCAGGTCGTCCATGTCGACGAGCCGGTGCACGCGCGCTTCTCGCTCCTGGCCGACGCCCTCGGCGTGGCGAGCTACACGGTGGCCGACACGACGCGGGCAGCTGCCGCTGTCGCGGCCGTCCGCGGGCTGGCGCTCGTCGTGGGCGCGTATGGCCGGCACACCGAGGTCGCCGTCGTTCACGATGGCGCGTTCCTGTTCGGGACGCACGGGCCGAGCACGGCCCCGCCGGACACGGCCTACTTCGCGCTCGCCGCGATCCAGCAGGCCCGCGTCCCCGCCGACGCGGTCGACCACGTCCTCGCCTACGGCGATGACGCGACGGAGGAGCGGCTGGCGCTCGTCGCTGAGTTCCTCGCCCGGCCGGTCGAGCCCCTCGACCCGTTCGCCCGCTTCCGCCGCCAGCCCGACCTCCGCCTCGACGAGGCGGCGGCGTTCGGGCCCGTCCTCGGCGCGGCGCTGTGACGGGGGAGGGCGCGATGCGGACCGGGGCCGCGTGAGGATCACCGGCGGCACCCTCGCCCGGCGGCCGCTCGACGCGCCGAAGGGCGACCGGACCCGGCCGACCACGGACCGCGTCCGTGAGGCGCTCTTCAGCATGCTCGGGTCGCGAGTGGATCTCGGCGGGGCGCGCGTGCTCGACCTGTTCGCGGGCAGCGGCGCGCTCGGGCTGGAGGCCCTCAGCCGTGGCGCGGCGCACGCGACGTTCGTCGAGCGCCACGGGCCGACGCTGGCGGTGGCGCGGCGCAACGCCCAGGCGCTCGGCGTGGCCGGGGCCGCCGCCTTCGTCCGCGCCGACGCGCTGGCGTTCCTGGAGCGCGCCGCCGAGCCCATCGACCTCGTGCTGGCCGATCCGCCCTACGCGCTGCCCGAGCTCTCGGCGCTGCCCGAGCGCGTCCGGCCCCTGCTGGCGTCGGGCGGGCTGCTCGTGCTGGAGCACGACACGCGGCACGCGTTCGAGGACGCGCCCGGCCACGTCCTCTCTCGTGCCTACGGCGGGACCGTCGTGAGCCTCTTCGCGCCGTAGCCTCGCGGCGGACGCCCGCCGTCCCTCGTTTCGATATCCGGTCTCCGTCATGGACAAGCTGGCCCTCTACCCCGGCACCTTCGACCCCATCACCTACGGCCACCTCGACGTGCTCGAGCGGGCCCTGCTCGTGTTCGACCGGGTCGAGGTCACTGTCGCTGTCAACGCGTCGAAGCAGACGCTCTTCTCGACCGAGGACCGCGTCGGGCTCGTGCAGGCCTGCGTGGCCAACCTCGACGCGCACGAGCGGGTGACGGTGACGGCCTTCGAGGGGCTGCTCGTGGACCACGCGCGGGCGACCGGCGCCGTCGCGCTCGTGCGCGGGCTGCGCCAGGTGACCGACTTCGACTACGAGTTCCGGATGGCGCTGGCCAACCGGCGGCTGTTCCCCGAGCTCCAGACGGTGTTCCTGATGCCAGCCGAGGACCACACGTTCGTGGCCGCCTCCATCGTGCGCGAGATCCACCGGTGGGGCGGGGACGTGACGTCGTTCGTGCCGCCGGTGGTGGTCGAGGCGCTGGCGGCGCTCCACGCCGACGGAGAGCGTGGAGAGAAAAGCGCTTCCGTCTGAGACCCTCATGCCGCGTCTTCGGGGCCTCTCTAGTTTGGAACACCCCCCGCTGCCGTCATGACCGCCGCACCTCTCGTCCTCGATGCCCTCAGCCCCCAGGTGGCCGCCATGCGGCCCTCCGCCACGCTCGCCATCTCCGGCCGCGCCGCCGCGCTCAAGCGCGAGGGCCGCGACGTAATCGCCCTCTCGGCCGGCGAGCCCGACTTCCCGACGCCCGCGCCCATCGTCGAGGCGGCGCACCAGGCGCTGCGCGACGAGCGGTTCTCGTACACGCCGAACCCTGGCATCCCGGAGCTCCGCGAGGCCATCGCGCAGAAGCTCCGCGAGGAGAACGGGCTGGCGACGAGCGCCGCCGAGGTCGTCTGCTCGAACGGCGCCAAGCAGTCCGTCGCGCAGGCCCTGCTGGCGATCTGCCGGCCCGGCGACGAGGTGATCGTGCCGGCGCCGTACTGGGTGAGCTACCCCGAGATGGTCCGCCTCGCGGGCGCCGAGCCGGTCGCCGTGCTGGCGGGCCCCGAGGCCGAGTACAAGCTGACGCCGGACCAGCTGGAGGCCGCCCTCACCGAGCGGACGCGCGCGCTCATCCTCAACAGCCCCTCGAACCCGACCGGCGCCGTCTACACGCCCGACGAGATGGAGGCGCTCGCCGAGGTCCTCCGCCGCCACGAGCACGTCGCCGTGATCTCGGACGAGATCTACGAGCACGTGCTCTTCGACGCCGACTTCGTCTCGTTCGCCTCGCTCGACGGCATGGCGCCGCGCACCTGCACCGTCAACGGGTTCTCGAAGGCATACGCCATGACCGGCTGGCGGCTCGGCTACCTCGCCGCGCCGGCATGGTGGTCGGGCGCCGTCGCCAAGATCCAGAGCCAGCTCACGAGCGGGCCGTCGTCGATCACGCAGTACGCCGCGCTGGCGGCCTTCACGCTGCCGGAGGGCACCATCGGCACCATGGTCGACGCCTTCCGCGAGCGCCGCGATGCGGTCCTCGCCCGCCTGCGGGCCATCGACGGCGTCACCTCGCCGACGCCGGAGGGCGCCTTCTACCTGTTCCCCGACGTCTCGGCCTTCTACGGCCGCCGCACGCCGGACGGGGCGACGATCGAGGGCAGCGTGGACCTCTGCCGCTACCTCCTGGAGGCGCGCGACGTGGCGCTGGTCCCCGGCGAGGCCTTCGGCTCGGACGCCGGTGTGCGCATCTCGTACGCGACGGACCTCGACACGCTGATGCGCGCCTGCGACCGCATCGAGGCCGGGCTGGCGGCGCTCGTCTAGGCGGTCGTCGGTCGCCTGGCGGCTCCGCCAGTGGGGCCGACGGCTGGCGGAGCTGCTCCTAATGGTCTTCCATCACCTAAATAGCTCCGTTTGCCCCGTCAACGACTCCGTCGGCCCCGTCAAGGGCTCCGTCGGCCTCGTCAAGGGCTCCGTCGGTCTCGTCAAGGACTCCGTCGGCCTCGTCAAGGGCTCCGTCGGTGTCATCGGCGGCTCGGTGGAGGGGAGTGCGGGGGCGGGCGGGGCTGCTGATCGGCACCCCCGTGTCGACGGATGGAGTTAGGTTGTAGCGCTATGCCCGCTCTCCGCTCGCTTCTCGCCTCCGTCCTCCTCGCCGTGCTGGCGGTGGGCGGCGTCGTGCTGCCGTCGGTGCACCGCGCGGCGCATGGGCTTGAAATCGCGGAGGTGCGAGCCGCCCACGTCGCGGCCTACCACAGCGACGCCGCGCTCGGCGCCGGCCAGTCGGACGCGTCGCATGTGGAACTCCCGTGCCCGCCGGGCCTGAACGACGTCGACTGTGCCATCTGTGCCGGCGTCTCGGGCGCCGTGGACCCGGGGGCGATGGCGGCCGCGCCTCCGGAGGTGGAGGCGGCGGCGTATGAGACGCACGCGGACAGGGTCCGCGTCATCGCGGCCAGCGGCTCCGGCGCGAGGGCGCCGCCAGTCGGCTAGGACCCCACTCCGAGCGAGTGGGACCGCTCCGCGCGACCGGAGGACGAGGAGTCCCCGGTGAGCTCGGAGCGCCGTCGTCGCACCCGCCCGAGACCGGCTCGTTTGCGAGCGGACTCCGGGTCGTGGGGCGATTTCCTCTGCCGACGCCCTCTCCGATATGATGGTCCCCCGATGGGGCCGCGCCGACCGACCGGATTTCTTCCGGGGCCGGCCCGCCGACTTCTCGCTCGTGGCGAGCCCGTCTGCACACCTCGTGCTTGCAGCCCTCGCTCTTCTCTTCCCTCTCACGGCTCGGGCTCAGACGAGCGGCGTCCTCGACGGCGTCGTCGTGGATGGGGCCTCGGGCGATCCGCTCCCCGGCGCGACCGTCCGTCTCGTTCCGCTGGAGCGCGGCGCGGCGACCGACGCCGACGGCCGCTTCGTCTTCACGGGTGTCCCCGCCGACACCGCCACCGTCATCGTCACGTTCGTGGGCTACGAGCCGTGGCGCGGAGTCGCCGACCTCCGGTCGGGCCGTGCGTCCCTGAGGGTGGCGCTTCAGCCGGGCGCCGTGCTCGGCGAGGTCGAGGTCTCGGCCGACGCCGCGCAGGAGGCGCTGGGGCGCGACGCCCGCCCGGTCGAAGTGCTCGAAGGCCGCGCGCTCGACGAGAGGCGCGGCCAGACGCTCGGCGAGACGCTCGAAAGCCTCAAC
>CAYPVZ010000084.1:0-8407 GCA_964414235.1 uncultured Rhodothermales bacterium
CACGTGGCCGCGACGCTCGACTGGATCAAGCGAGGACTTACGTGACGGGGCCTAGCCCCAGTGTCTGGGAAGCCCGGGACAGGTCACATGGAGTGAGAGTTGCCCGTAAGAACGGATAATTGCGCGCAGCCCCAACCGCAGGTCGGATTAGCGCGTTACTACGGGGCGGCCAGTAGTGGCCTGGTCTCGACGCACAACCTCTAGAATCGGCCCCTAGCCCTGAGCCCATAAAGAAGCCACGTTACTCCTGGCTATTTACCGCCCTTTTATTACCTGATGTGTCCAGACCCAGTCGATCCTGCTCGACCCCTCTCCGAAACCGCCCCTTGCCATCGACGATATGATGGTGTACAGGACCGCTGATGCCATTGAGTGCGATTATATAGAAGTGGCCCTCATCCATTCGCAGGGCGAAGCGGACGCAACGAGTGAGGCCCAACTGATCCGCTCCGCTCGGAAGCGCGCAGCGAAGGTCGGCGCGAATGGTCTGGTGATCGACACGGTTGAGGAGCCCGGGACCGGGGAGCGCATCGCCGACGCCCTGCTCGGGATCGGGGCCAAGCGGCGTGGCGAACTGCTCGCCGTGCACGTTAAGTCGCCGTGCTGACAGCTTGGGACTCCGCTCAGCGGCGGACGACGCCCTGCTCCCAAGCCCACGCGATCGCCTCACGCCACGTCCGTACGCCAAGCTTGGTGTAGACCGCCGCGACGTGGTTGCGAACGGTGTTCACCGACACGGAGAGCGCGTCGGCGATCTCCTCGTTGCTCCGGCCCCGAGCCATGAGTTGCAAAACCTTCACTTCGCGCTCGGAGAGGTCGACCCCGCGCTCGCTCGGGCGCATGCTCACAAACCACCGCCCTTCCCCCCGCGCGACGGCCTTGACGGCCTCCACGAGGAGTTCGGGGGCCTTATTCTTCGTGAGGTAGCCCGCCGCCCCAGCCCTGAACATCCCCGAGACGAAGACGTGGTCGGAGTAGGCCGAGTAGGCGAGGATCTGAGTTGGGACACCGGCTTCCGCGAGCCGCTCGGCGACGGTGACCCCGTTGGGGTCCCCGATCTCGACGTCGAGAACGAGCACGTCGGGGCGGCGCTCCATGACGAGGGTGATGGCCCCTAGGCCGGTGTCGGTCTCCCCTACGACATCTAGATCCGGTTCCGACTGGAGCATCGACAGGATGCCCCGACGGACCGCCGGGTGGTCGTCAGCGAGGACGACCGTGATCGGCCGCTCACTCATTGGGGCCCCACTCATCGGAGGACCGCTTGCTAGGAGAGAGCGTCGCCCGCGTGGTCCGAGCCGGGACCCTCCGCGTCCCTACGTCGCCCTTTCCGAGCGGGAGATCGAGTTCGACCGTGGTCCCATCCTGAGACGGCGAGACGCGGAGCGTGCCGCCCACCTCCTCGGCCCGCGCCATCATGTTGGTGAGCCCGGAACCGCCGACCGCCGCCCCCCCCGACTCCCCTCCTCGCAGGGCATCGAAACCGCCTCCGTCGTCGGCGACGCGGAGGCGGAGTGCCTCTCGGGTCAGCCGGACCTCGACCCGGACACGCTCCGCCTCCGCGTGGCGGACGGCGTTGCTGATGGCCTCTTGGGCGATCCGGAACACCGCCAACTTGAACGGGGGGGAGAGCTCGTGGCCGTCGGGGTAGAGGTCGAGCTCGAACGCGGTCTCCGGGTACCGCTCCTGGACACGGTGCACGTGCGCCTCGATGGCCGCCGAGAGCCCGAAAGGGAGCAGGGCGGGTGGGTGGAGGTCCTCGCTGATCGCCCGGAGGTCGTCGACGACGTGCTCGATCTGGGCTTGGAGCGCGGCGGGGTCAGGTCCGGCAGGAGTCGCCACCGAGATCATCAGCGAGTGGAGCTCCTGGATCGGGCCGTCGTGGATCTCCCTCGCGATCCGCCTGCGCTCGCTCTCCTGACCTTCGACGTGGCGGCGGCGCTCTCGGGCGCGGACGTCTCGGAGCGCCCTCGACTGACGCCAGAAAAGGAGGGCCGCAGCGGCGGCCCCGAGACTGAGCGGTAGGGCGGAGAGGCGGATCATGACGAGGGCGTTGTCGGCCAACCGCCTCCGGAAGAGGGGGTTCCTCTCTGGTGAGCTGCCCGTATGTATACGCGCGCCCATGTCAGGGGGCTGATCCGATCGTGATCGTCGCCCGTAGGGAGTCCGGTGCGAGCCCCGCGAGGAGGCCTGTCCCTCCCTGGACGTTCGAGGGGAGCGCCGCGTCGAGCAGCCCGCGCTCCGACTGGAGCCGACGGAAGTAGACCGAGTCGACCTCGGCCACGACGGCGAACCGCTCAGCCACACTCCCTACTGTGGGGTCGGAAGCGCTCGACGAGGGGAGGAGGACGGCTCTCTCGGACGAGAAGGTCGCCGAGGCCGGAGCACCCGGAGCTGTACGGACGAGTCGGACCTCCTCGGCAGGCCCCTCCCACGCCTCGCGCTTGAAGAGAACGATGTAGTAGCGGGGGCCGTCGCCCATGGGGAGCGCGGCGGTCCACTCGAGCTGGTGGACCCGCTCGACGAGCCCGGTCCCTGGAACGACTGTCTCGGTGGCCCCCGCGTAGCGCGCGCTCAGACTGAAGCCCGGGGTGCCAGTCGGCACGCGGACCGTAGCGAGGGCGGTGGGGAGACCATCGGACTCGACGCGGAGGCTGTACGTCGCGCCCGGCTGGACGGGGCGGTCCCCTTCGTACACGCCGGGGGCGGCTTCACGGAGAGTCGTCTCGCCATCGGGGCCTGCTAGAGCGACGCGAGCGCCAGTGAGGGCGTTCTGCGAGGCTACATCGGCGGAGACCATCCCGTCCCAGGCGGGGGAGGTCCGGTAGAGTGCGAGGCGCGGCGAGCGCCCGACGAAGAGGTAGCCGTCCACGGCCACACGGGCCTCGTGGTCGGGCGGCGTCACGCCGGAATCCATGCTGGGGTCACCGAACGCATCGCACCCCGCGAGGGCGAAGAGCGCCACGAGAAGCGCGATGCGGTGGAGAGTGAGCATCGGAGCGAAGGGCATCAGAGCTGTGGGCTTCAGAATTCGTAGCGGAGGCTCGCGGACGGGACGGCGGGGAGGCCTCCGTAGCGGAGCACAGTGAGCTGCTCAGTCCCGTCATCGTCCGAGCGGAGCGCGGGGACGGTCACGAGCGGGTTCTCGCGCCCGTAGGCGTTGTAGACGTCGACCGAGAGCCAGAGCGGGTTGCCGTACAACCGGGCGACCGGCCCTTCGAGCGTGAGGTCGAGACGGTGCATGGGGGCGGTCCGGTCGGTGCGGTAGGCCGCGTAGTCGAAGACGACCTCGGGGCCCTCGCCCACGAGCGGGTCGTCGGCGAGCGAGTACCCCACGGGGAGGCTGAGCGGCTGCCCCGAGCCCCACGTGAACGCGGCTCCGAGCCGCCAGCGGCCCAGCGCGTACTGAGCGACGGCCTCGACCTCGTGGAGCCGGTCCTGCTGGGTGGGGAACGCGACGCCCCCGCCGATCTCGGCGTAGCGGCGCTCGGCACGCGCGAGCGTGTAGCCGAGCTGTCCCGTGACCCGGCCCCGACGCTTTTCGACGAGCACCTCGCCCCCGTAGGCCGCGCCCTCTCCCTGGACCGGGAGGCGGAGCTGGGGCCGCAGGAGGGCGAAGTCGTCCTCGCCGTACCCCTCGCCCGTCCGGATCGGAGAGGTCGCGTAGACGCTGCGGAGCGCGCGGGCGTAGAGGCCGACCGTCACGCGGTACGCGCCCATCGAACGCTCGACGTCGAAGGCGATTTGATAAGCGTCGGCCACACCGATCCCGTCGCCTGCGGGGATCCACCGCTCGCTGGGGATCGGCACGAGCTCGTCGGCCACCTGCTGCACGAACTGCGCCGTGTGCCCGGCCCCCGCCGCGACAGCCCACGGCCCGACCGTGTAGCGCGCCGCGAGGCGGGGCGAGACGCGAACGGCGTACGCGCTCGTGAAGGCGGCCGCCCGGACGCCCGCCTGGACGCGGAGCCGCCCGGTCACCGCCCACTCGTCCTGGACGTAGGCGGCGAGCTCAAGCGGCCTCTGTCGGAGTGCGCTCGAGTCGGGCGTGAAGAGGTAGTCGTAGAACGGGTCGGCTCGGGCGAGCGCGAGGTCTCGTACGTCGTGGCCGATGGCTGCGGCGCCGACGCGGAGGCTGTGACCACGCAGGCCGAAGGCGTCGCCGTAGACGTCGAGGTCGGCCCGCAGCGCGAGGTCGCGCACGGACACGTCGTAGCCCAGCTCGGCCGAGGCCGGGCCGAGCGTGAACTGGGCGGCCCCCGAGCGCGGCGGTCCGTAGACGCTGTCGGAGGCGAGCGCGAACCGCGACCGGAAGCGGTACTCGGTCCCGTAGGCCCGGGCGGTGAGAAACGCGCGCGCGCCGAACGACCGCTCGTAGCGGAGCCCGAGCGTCACGTTCTCCCACCCGTAGCGGACGCCCGCGCGCGAAGGCGTCTGCCGTTCGGCGCCGGTGAGCGGGTCGACGATGGTCTGCACCCCGTCCTGCTCAATCTTCAGGCGGTCCCAGCCGTAGTAGGCGCTCGCCGAGAGCCGCGACACGGGCGACAGCTCATAGCCCACCTTCGCGGTCACGTCGGAGAATGAGTACGCCGGACGGTCCGCGTCGGAGACGAGCCCGACGGTCTCGCCGAACGAGAGCGCGCGTTCGAGGTACGTCGAGCGCCCGCTGAGGGCGAAGGACGCGCGTGGCCCCGCGGGGCCTTCGAGGAAGAGCCGCGACGAGACGAGGCCGAGGTGCGCCGTGCCGCCGACCCGGTCGCGCCGCCCCTCGCGCAGGGTGAGGTCAACGACGGCCCCGAGCCGCTCGCCGTACTCGGCCGGAGGGACCCCCTTGACGAGCCGGACGTCCTTGACGGCGTCGGCGTTGAACGTCGAGAAGAAGCCGAAGAGGTGCCACGGGTTGTAGACCGGGACCCCGTCCAAGAGGATGAGGTTCTGGTCGGCCGAGCCGCCGCGGACGTAAAGACCGCTGTTGACCTCGCTCCCGGCCTTGACGCCGGGCTGGAATTGGAGGGCGCGGAAGAGATCGTTCTCGCCGCCCGGCGTCGGGACGTCGGCGAGGTCGCGGGCCGAGAGCGTCTGCGTGCCGACGAGCGTGGCCGAGCCGTACGGGACCCGCTCGGCCTGGACGATGGCCTCCTCGAACCGGAGGTCGCTCGCGCGGAGCCCGACGGCGAGCGCGAGAGCGCCCGGTCCGGAGGGGACGGCGAGCGTGGTGTCGGCGTAGCCCACGTAGGAGACGCGGAGGGCAGTCGGGGCGGTCGGGAGCGCGAGCGCGAAGTAGCCCGAGCGGTTGGTCGTCGTGCCGACGACGCCGTCCGACGGCGCGGCCACGACGATCACGGTGGCACCGGGGAGCGGCTCGCCGGTCTCGGCGTCGCGCACGAACCCGGCAGCGCTCTCTTGGGCGCTGGCGAGCGGCGCGAGCGCGAGCAGGGCGACGAGGGGGATCAGGAGTCGCATCCGACTTGGAGGGGTTGAAGGATGACCACCCCGCGGCGGACGTACCGGGCCATATAGCGGCCTGCGGCGACCTCCTCAGGCAGGAGCGGGCGCGTGGCGACGACGGGGACGCCCTCGCCGCTGACGGGCTCGCCCGAGAGGATGACGTAGGCCGTGATATCGACGTCGAGCGTGTCGCCAGGCGCGATCGGCCGCGACGGATCGGCCGAGAACGTCAGACGTCGGACGTCGAGCCTCGTCTGGCGGACAGCGTTCCGGTCGTCCGTCTGCCGCGCGATGCCCGCCGCGACAGCGACCGGGATGGAGCCACAGGCGCCCGTGGTGAACACAGTGTCGACTTCGGCGCTGAGCGTCGAGAGCGGGGTCGCGACCTGGCCCTCGACAGCGTCGTACAGATCACAGCCAGAGAAGAGAGCCAGGCCAGCAAGGAGGAGCAGGATCAGCCGCATAGGTCAGAGGGTCTTTTACCATTACGACCCCCGCGCTTCTGATCAGAAGCGCGGGGGTCACAGTCAATGCCGGGGCCGAGCGATCTACGCTCCCGTGGTTGGGATGTACTTCGTCTCGAAGTTGGGGTCGCCCGTGTAGTAGATCTTGATCGGGCTGTCCCACGACGTAACCGCTGAGCCGAGGACGTCGTCTCGCTTGTCGAGGAAGATCTTGAATCCTAGCGTGAAGGACGCAGTAGGGGGGAAGCCAGGCAGTGCGGGCACGGGTGTCGAGAATGAAGCGGACAGGAGCTCCTGGTCGTCCGTCCGGCCACCGTCCTTCTCGATCCACTGCACGTGGTAGGACGGATTGCGCGCCTTGTCCCACGGGAAGAGGTACGGGTTGACGATCGGGCACCACGCCTGATTGTTCTGACAGGTCCCGAATTCGGGCCGCATGTACTCGAAGGAGATACGCTGTGTGGCGAACTGACTGCTGCTCTCCGCCTTGGTGATGTAGGCCCAGAAGTCGGGTCCGCCCTGCGTGATTCCCTCGTGGTCGTCGTAGAACTGAGCGCGGACCATCTTGAAGTACCCCGGCCAGTTCGCGTCATTGTTCATAGACTGCGAGCCACCCTTCCCTACGGGCAGCGAGGAGAGGTCCCCGAGGACGACATTCCCGTCTGCGTCGGTCCGCTCGTTGTATGTGATGAACACGACCGGACGAACCCTCGTCATTTCCTCCGTGATCGTCACCGTTTCGCCAGAAGCGTCGAAGCCATCTACTTGCGTCAGCATGTCGAGATCGACGCCGAGCGGCGCGAAGCCCACGAGGGGAGCCGTCTCTCCGTCCCACTCTTCGGCGTAAGGCCAGTAGAGGTGAACCAGGCCGCCGTACGCTGCCGAAGCACGTTCGACGATTGCTTGGATCTCGGCCGGGAGGTCGCTCGCCGACTTGCCAGCACTCGCAAACTCAAACACACCGGTCTGAGCGAGAAGCGTATTCCAGGGGAGTGCGCCGAGCGCCGATTTGCCTGCGGGGGCCTCGGCGTTGAGCGTGTTCCAGAGGACGTTCGTTTCGCCGTCGAAACGCTCCATCGTCTCGTCGTTGATCCACGAGGCCGTAGCCGGATCGGCGAGAGCAGCTGCAGCGGCTTTCGACACGGAGGCGAGGTCGAGGTTGAGAGCCGCTTCGGTCGAAGTTGCCCCTGGTTGATCGACGCCCGTCCCTTCGGACGAGGAGTCACAGCCAGTCGTACCGATGATCAGGGCGATCGCCCCGAGGAAGTACTTACGAGTGTTCATGAGAGAAACAGGGTGTTATGTCGCCTACGGGGGAATCGGTCGTGCCAGAAGTGGCACGACCTATCAGGAACAGGTGGGAAACGCGACTCGGACGGGCCGATAGAGATCTTCAGCCTCTCCGCTTTCGGCGTCGGTGCGGACATCGAGGGTGAGGGTCTCGCCCGCTGTGATTCCGACTCGGTCGAGTCGGGTCGTGACCCGGACCTCGTGGATCTGGTCGTCTGGGGTGGCCTCGTTGTCGACAGAAAGGTTGACGATGACGAGCCGGTCACTCCCGTTGAGAACCGCCGGGCCGTTACCGACCGTCGTGTTCTGTCGCAGGACGTCACGGTCCTCGTAGCCGCGAACGGCGAGGTCGGCAGCGATAACAGGCGTAGGCCCCTCGCAATCGCCCTGGACGCTCACGACAGTGAAGTCGCGAACCTCCGCCAGCGGGAGGACGGCGTTGGTCGAGTCGCACGCCGACAAGAGCGCAACGGCCGCGAGCGGGAGGGCGGTGCAGAGCACGCGATGGCGAGACATAGTTGTGTTCGAGTGGTAAGAGAGCCGGGGGAGGTATGACCCCGCTGGACTCTGCAAATCTCTCCCCTTCACAAACGAGGTCCGAGATGCGCGGGGCGCGTTCTGCAGCGTGCCAATGCACCCCCACCCGTGGTGCATCAGGACTACTGGCGACCGTCGCCGTGCGTCCCTACTCCTTTGCGACGAGGTTTCGGAGTCCCAAGCCATCGAGCGAGACTCCCGCCGCGACCCTATGATCCGATTCGCTCTTGCTCTGTTGAGAAGCTCGAGGTCGGTCAAAGCTGGCCGCCTCCGCTTCCCTCAGAGGACCGCCGCCAGCGCGTGATCGCTCTTGATGCGAACGAGCTTTGCGGAGGTTCTCAACAGAGCAATTCGCCCTCACCACATTTCTTGTCTTCTGGAGCGGGCTCGTCCCCTCCGTTTTTGCTCAGGAGCCGATCCGCCCGCTGCCCAACGAGATGGCGGCCTTGAAGCGGTGCTACGCGATGGCGATGCGGCTGTCCGAGAAGTGGGCCCGTACGCTGAGCCACTGGCCGCAGGTCGTCAACCAGCTGGTCGTGGCCGCCCCCGACCGTTTCGAGCCCTTCCTGGCCCATACACAACATTCCTGACACACCTCTGCAAGAGCCCGCTGCACCTCTGCAAGAGCCCGCTGCACCTCTGCAAGAGCCCGCTGCACCTCTGCAAGA
>CAYPVZ010000084.1:8507-9808 GCA_964414235.1 uncultured Rhodothermales bacterium
GCCCGCTGCATCGGGTATCGGACCCCGAGGCTCGACGCTCCAGCGCCCCACTGGCGACGCGCGCCGCCAGCCGGGCAGGACAGCGACGACGACGTCCCCCTCCTCGGATGAGGAGGGGGACAGGGGGTGGTCGATGCCCGACCACGCGCGCCGCCAGCCGGCGTGACGGCTCGGCCGCGCCGTTCCGGTACGGTAGGGCGAAGCCTCCATGTCTCCCATGCGTCTCGCCCTCGCCGCCGTCCTCCTCGCCTGCGCCGCCCAGGCCCAGGAGCCCCTCTTCGTCACGCCGGACCCGCAGTCCACCCAGCCACGCTACTTCTCGGCCTTCGACGGCCACGTCTACGTCCTCGCCGACGTCGTCCCCGACCCCTCGCAGGTCCTGGGCACCTGGCGCACCGACGGGACCGCCGCCGGCACCGAGTACCTCTTCGGCCTCAACTGGCTCGGCCGGACGACCGTCCTCGACGGCGCCCTTTACTTCTTCGCCCTCGACACCCCCGAGAACGGCGCGGCCGGCCCGACCGACCTCTTCCGCCTCGACGGCACCTCCCCCACCCGCCTGACGGCGTTCACCCCCGGCAACCTCGTCAGCGCGCCGGTGGCCGTGGGCGGGCGCATCTTCTTCGCCGGCACGCCCAGCTCCAGCGGCTTCGACGTCGAGCTCTACGCCGTCACCCCGGGGTCCCCGCTCCAGCGCTTCGACCTCAACCCGGCCGGCGGGCGCTCGTCGAGCCCCCAGTTCTTCACCGCCATCGGCGACACGCTCTTCTTCGCCGCCGACTTCGACGACAGCGCGACGCCCCAGAACGACCGCCGCATCCTGCGCTTCGACCCGAACGGGGTCGCTCCCACCGTCGTCGCGCCGAGCCCCGCCAGCGGACCCATCAACGCCCTCGCCGCCCTCGGCTCGACGCTCTTCGCGCGGGGCGGCGACGGCAGCCTCTACCGGCTCGACGGCGACGCCCTCGTCCCCGTCGGCGAGTTCTCGGGCGTCCGTGACCTGACGCCGTTCGACGGCTTCCTCTACTTCGGCGCCAACGCCCGCTCCGACGCCCCCGACGTCGGCTTCGAGCTGTGGCGGACCGACGGCACGACGGTCGAGCTCGTCGCCGACATCGGCCAGTTCCCCGGCGCCGAGGGCGTCGACAGCAACCCCGGCAGCCTCTATGCCCATGGTGGCCAGCTCTCGCGAA
The DNA here is from genome assembly GCA_964414235.1 of uncultured Rhodothermales bacterium. Lineage (GTDB taxonomy): Bacteria > Bacteroidota > Rhodothermia > Rhodothermales > Rubricoccaceae > Rubrivirga. The sequence continues at coordinate 9,701 of CAYPVZ010000084.1, forward strand.
GCATCGACGTTCGAGCCCTCGATCGAGCCCGGGATGAACTGGTTGTCGTCGCGCACGCGGAGTCCCGCCTCCTCGGTTGCGCTGAAGACGCTCTGGCCCTCGCGGACC
>CAYPVZ010000085.1:0-9623 GCA_964414235.1 uncultured Rhodothermales bacterium
TTCGCTCGAAGGTCGTCGAGGCCGGCGGCGAGGTCGTGCCGATGCCCCGGATGGGGCTCTCTCTCTGGGAGCTGCGCGGCGCGCTCCCGCCGTCCGAGACGTTGGATTCGCTGGGGCTCGGTGGGCGCGTCCAGCGGCTCGGGAATGGGATCTGGGTGGTGATGGCCACCGTCAGTCAGGCCAGGGCGCTCGACGCTGTCGGGGAGCTCGACTCGGTCGAGCCCTACGTCCGGCCGGCGGCCGACGGAAGCGCGGCCTTTCCGCCAGCCCGGCGCTGGAGCCTCGACGACTACGGCCCGCTGGTCGTGCCGCGCGCCGGCGCCACGGTCCGCCTGGACGACGTCACGTGGGACGTGCTCCGGGCCGTCATCGAGCGTTACGAGGGCCACACGGCCGAGCGGACGGCCGAGGGCTTCCTCCTGGATGGCCGTCCGGCGGATTCGCTCACGTTCACCCAGGACTACTACTTCGTGATGGGCGACAGCCGCGACGACTCGGCCGACAGCCGGACGTGGGGCTTCGTGCCCTTCTCGCACGTTATCGGCCGCGCGCTGGGGGTCTATTTCTCGTGGGACCAGGACGCCGGGCGTCCACGCTGGCGACGGATCGGCGCGGGAATGGGGGTGTGAGCCCACACATCCACCGGCCGCTCTAGCTTGCGGAGCGCTCTCTTTTGCCTTCGAACGTGCTCGATACTCCCTGGCGGCGCCTCGCGGCCACGCTCTTCGATCCGCCCCACTCCGGGCGGATTCTGGTGCGGATCCAGATCGACGCGGAGCCGGTCGAGGCCCACTGGGAACGGACGCCCGGCGCCGCGCGGGCGGTGGGCTGGGTCCCACTCATCGCATCGGCGGCGGCGCGGACCGTCGCGGAGGACGTGCCTGAGCTCAACGGCTACCTCGAACGGGGCCGCGTTCGGAGCCGCGACGGGGTGACGGTCTCGGTCACGGCGCCGGTCCCCGGGCAGGGCGGCCTGCTGGCGCTCCCGCTCCGCGACGCCGACCGCCTCCCGCCCCGCGCCCTCGCCGACGCGCTCCGCCAGCGCCTCACGGACACGCGCGAGCGCGCCCGGGCGACGGGAGCGCTTCCCGAATATGTGCTCTCTGGCGTGCCGTGGCCGCTGCGCCGGGGCGTCTTCCGCGCCACGCGCGGGCTGGCGGCCCTCGGCGTGCCGATGCACCGGTTCGACCTCGCGCCGGAGAGCTACGGGGCCCTCATCATCACCAGCATGGAGCCCCTCGCGCGCGGTTACCCCGAGGGCATCGGAACGTTCGACGTGGCCTTCGTCCCGCTCTTTCCAGCTGCGCGGAATGCAAGCGTCATCTCGGTCATCCCGCCGCGCGACGTTCCCGCGGTGGTCGACGGCGAGCTGGTGGTCCGTCGGCGGGCGACGCTCGGGTTTACGTTCGATCACCGTTTGGTCGATGGGAACGAGGTCGGGCGGTTCATCCAGGGACTCTCGCGGCGCCTGCTCGAACCCGCCGTGTTGGATAGCCCTCCTGGTGAACCGTCATGACGGCGGCACGTCCCCCGGGTCCGAAGAACGCGGCGATGCTCCTGGAGCTGCCCCGCTTCACGCGCGGCGTGCTCCCATACCTGGCGAGCCTCAGCCGACGCTACGACGCGCCCCTCGTTCACCTCCAGTTCGGGCCTGGCGCGAGCGTCCTCGTCAACCATCCCGACACCGTCCGCCAGTTCCTCGTGCGGATGCCGGAGCGGTTCTCGCGCTCGCGGTGGCTCGGTGAGCTCCGCCACCTCGTCGGCGCCGGGTTGCTGACGTCGGACGAAGGGACGTGGGTGGACCAGCGGCGGCGGCTCCGGCCGGCCTACGCACGGGGCCACGCTGCCGTCGTGGACGAGGCCACGCGCGCCGAGGCCGAGGCCGCCGTCGCCCGCTGGCGGTCGGCGCCGGGCGGCGTGGTGGACGTGCAGGCCGACGCCAAGCGCATCCTGCTCCGCGCGCTCGTCCGCATCATGTTCAGCCCGGACGTCGACCCCGACGAGCGCCAGCTCATCGCGGACCTCGACACGCTGCTCCAGTTCGTGTCGTTTCGGAGCCAGGTGGTCCGCCAGAACCTGGGCCGGATGGGGCTGCGAGGCCGGGGGGAGGCCGCCCTGAGCGCCGCCCTCGGTCGGCTGGACGCCTTCATCGTCGACGTGATCGACGGGTGCCGCGAGGGACGCTACGCCGCCGGCCTGCTGCTGGCGACGCTTCTGGGCGCCGAAGCGAGTGGCGAGGTCGACGCCGAGAACCTCCACGACGAGGTGGGCACGCTGCTGCTGGCCGGGTTCGACACGACGGCGGCGCTGGTGACGTTCGCCCTCGGAGGCCTCGCCGACCGACCCGACTTGGCCGAGGCCGTCCGTGCCGAGGCCGTCCGTGCCGAGGCCGGTCAGGGCGTGCAGCCGGTGACGGAGCAAGTTCTCCGCGAGACGCTCCGCCTGTACCCGGCCGTCTGGGCCATCCATCGAACGGCGGCGGAGGATGTCGAGCTCGGTGGCTTCGTCGTGCCGCGGGGCGAGCACGTCATGGCGTGTCCCTACGCGCTCCAGCGCAACCCGGCGTTCTGGCCCGACCCCGAGCGGTTTCGGCCCGAGCGGTTCGCGGACGCTCCCGAGAACGACACGCTTGTGGGTTTGCAGTACCTCCCGTTTTCGCACGGCCGGCACACGTGCATCGGCAAGCGGATGGCGCTGCAGCAGTCCCGGCTCCTGGTCGGCACGCTGGCGTCCGCGTTCGATCTCGCGCGGGTTGGGCGGGCGCCTCGGCTGGTGCCGGGCATCATCCTCAAGGCCGCTGGCGGGCTCCCGCTCCGCGTCACACCGCGTGAAGGTCCGGTGCGCAGGCCGCGCTTTTCCAGGAACTGAGGCCCATCGACGAGGGCCTGGCGTCCGTCAACGTCACGAGACCGGCAGTTCCCAGAGCACCTCTCCTCCGGCTGAGATCCCGCGGAGGGCCTCCGCGAGGTCCGTTCGGTTGATGGGCTTGGTGAGGTACCCGTCAGCTCCGGCGTCGAGGGCGAGGTCGCGGTCGCCCTCCATGGCGTTCGCCGTCAGCATCCAGACGTTGGGCTGGTGCTCCGGCATCAGCTCGTCTCGGAGGGACCGCGTGGCGGAGAGGCCGTCGAGCGTCGGCATCTGCACGTCCATCAGGACGGCGTCGTAGGGGCGGCCAGCGTCGGAGGCCTCGTGGAGGGTCGCGAGCGCGGCTTGCCCGTCCCCGACCACGGAGACGTCGTCGTAGCCGATCCGCTCCAGGAGGCGCAGCACGACCCGCTGGTTGACCGGGTTGTCCTCCGCGACCAGGATCCGGAGGGCGCCCACCGCGGTCGGCGCCCGGTCGGGGGCCGAGGCGGGTAGCTCCGAGGACACGGCCGCCGGGGCCTCGATGTCGAGTGTGAACACGGAGCCGCGCCCGACGGCGCTCGTGGCCGTGAGGGCCCCGCCCATGCGCGTGGCGAGGAGCGAGGAGATGGCGAGCCCGAGGCCGGTCCCGCCGTACTGGCGGGTCGTGGAGACGTCGGCCTGCGTGAAGGCCTCGAAGATGGCGTCGAGCCGGTCGGGCGGGATCCCGACCCCCGTGTCCTCCAGGTCGTAGCGGAGGCGGCCGGGGGCGGGCACCGCCAGCCGAATGGTGATGCCGCCCTCGTCCGTGAACTTGGCGGCGTTCGAGAGGAGGTTGAGGAGGATCTGGCGCACGCGCGTCGGGTCGCCCAGGACGGCCGGGGGCACGTCGGCGGCGGCGACGACGGAGACGGCGAGGTCCTTCGCGTCGATCTGCGGGCGTACCATCGCGATGGCCTCGCGGGTGAGCCGGACCGGGTCGAACGCGATGGCCTCCAGCTCGATGCCGCTCGCCTCGATCTTGGACAGGTCGAGGATGTCGTTGATGATCGTGAGCAGCGTGGCGGCGCTGCTGCGGATCGTGTCCACGTACTCCGCCTGCTCCTCGTCGAGGGGCGTGTCCGAGAGCAGGTCGGCCATGCCGACGACGCCGTTCATGGGCGTGCGGATCTCGTGGCTCATGGAGGCGAGGAAGTCGGACTTGGCGCGGGCGGCGTGCTCGGCGCGGTCGCGCTGGTGCTCGGCCTCGACCTGGGCCTCGCGGAGCGACGTCTCGGTGCGGAGGCGGATGGCGGCGAGGATGGTCGCGCCCACGACGGCGACGATGCTGGCGGTGCTGGTCGCGATCAGCAACTGAGGCTCGGTCGTCGTGATCGCGGCCCCGATGGCGAAAATGACCTGCATGTAGACGCCGTGGACGGCGACCTCGCGCCAGTGCTTCGCGAGCACGCTGATGGCCAGCGTGGTGAGGACCGGCACGGTGAACAGCCAGGCCTCGTCGCCGGGCGACCTCGAAGTCAGCAGGTTGAGGGTGTCCGGCCCGGTGAGCAGGTAGACACACGCGATCATGATCCCCCGGATGTGCCGGCGCGCCCACGGGCTCACGAACGTGGCGAGCCCGGCGAGGAGGATCAGGACGAAGTTGGTGGTGCCGATCGTCGCGCCGGTGTTCGGCAGCGGGCCGAACGCGGTCAGGTTGACCGCGACGCCGAACACGCCCATCGACAGGAGGAGGGCCTGCTTGAGGCGAAGGCTGAAGCTGTCGGTCCGCATGCGTTCGATATCGCCGGTGGGGGGAACGGCTTAACGAGTCTACGAGCCGTCACGCCGACCGGCACGGATCGCGGGTCGCTCCGCCTCGGGACCGAGGCGAGGGGAGCGAGGGGAGGCACCCGGCCTGCAGCGACCGCTCCGGCCACGGCCGCTCTCGCGTCTCGGCGCGACGCAGACGGCGGGCGTCCAGGGGCGCGTGCTCGGGGACCGGCCCTGAATCGGTCTCGCGGGGTGCGAGGCGGCGGTCCGTGGGTGCGAGACGAGGGAGGTGCGGCGCGACGGGCGCCTCGGGCGCTGGCGGTTCGTGCCGGAGCGGGGCACGTCCCTCCGCGTCGCCACGGTGGCGCGCGCGCGCGGGCCGATCTCGGGCCGTCCTCGGTGCCGGCGATGCCGGCGGAAGGAACGCCCGTGACCGCTTAGGCGCCGAGGCGGGCACGGGCGGGCCGGTGGACGACGGGGGGCGGAGGCCGAGCTTTTCGAGGAGCTGGGGGCGGTCGGCGAGGGCCTCGCGGGCGTCCTCGGCCAGCTCGGACGCGTCGTCGCGGAGGGCCTCCACGGCGTGCTCGACGGCCTCGGAGGCGTCCTGGGCCTCGCCGCTCTCCCGGGCCTGGTCGACGAGGGCGGCCTGGGCGGCGGCGAGCTTGGTCTGGGCCGTGCCGACGATCTCGGGGGTGAGCCGGCGGGCGTCCTCGACGAGGTCGGGCCGTTCGGCGAGGGTGCGCCAGAAGCGGTCGGCGGCGGCGAGGAGGTCGGGGCGGGCGCTCGGGATGGTCTCGCCGAGGCGGAGGGCGGCGTAGCCGTCGGTGCCGCGCGGGTGGGCGCGGCGGGTGCGGCGCCGGTGGGCGACGAAGAGGGAGCGGACGGCGGCGGCGCGGGCGGCGGCGATGGCGGTGGCCTCGTACTGGTCGCGGTACTCGGCGGCCTGGACGCCGATGAGGCGGCGGAGCTCGGCGACGGCGTCGAGGTCGGCGGTGTGGTCCTCGGTGGTGTAGCCGTAGTCGGTGAGGGCGGCGGTGATCTCGGCGTCGTCGCGGGCGCCGGCGTAGAGGGTCTCGGCGGCGGCGAGGAGGTCGGGAATGGAGTGGTTGCCGAAGGACGTCATGACGGTAGGGGAGTGTGGAGAGGGAAACGTAGTGGGTGGACTGCTCTCATTCAATCCCTGTCGTCAGAATCTGGTCGATGGCAGTTAGTTGTTAATAACGCGTTTGGCTGATGGGTAGAGTCTGTCTCGTTCGGAGCCGCGTTTGTGGAGTCTGTGCTCCTGTCGTACTCCGTTTCGGTGGGCGCGGTGACCTCTCCGGCCGTGTCGAGGGGGTCATGAGCCAACTCCAGGAGGTCATGAGCCAACTCTAGGGACTCAGGGATGAGGTCTAGGGACTCGGGAGCGAGGTCTAGGAGGTCATGGATGAACTCCAGGGGGTCGGGGACGAGGTCGAGGGGCTCCGGGGCCGACTCCAGGGGCTCGGCAGCGAGGTCCAGGGGGGCGTGGACCTGTTTTGCGTGCTCCGCGCTCGGCTGGCGGCGGTCGCCAGCGGGGCGGGGGCTCTGTGGTGACCACGAAGAGGAGGCGCTGCAACCGGGTGGGGTAGGCCGTGCGTCGCGGCGGGTTTTGCACGGGATGACAGAGAGGGCTCTACACGGGCGATTGCGCTGTGGGGAGTCAGGAGGCCGAATTGTGCGTATCGTTCGGGTGAGTATCAGTCGTGCGGGCCGCGCGTTATCCCGCTTGTGGCGCCGCATAATTCCTGGTTATCGCAGACCCAATGTGCGCATATATCTAGTCACGCACAATCGCCTTGGCAGGAGGGGCAGTGCTCGTGTAGGCTCCGGAGCCCCCCGGGGCCGCATAACTGAAGTTGATGCGGCCCCGGGGGGCTCCGACATTCGGTCCCCCCTGCCTGCCCGTTCGGGACTCTCACCACGTGCGAGGACCCCGCTGCCCATTGGGCTGGATAACCCGTCGTTGCAACGGCGCGCTACTGATGCGACACGCACCAGCGGGTTACTCCCGTCGGAAAGAGCGTGCTGTGCAGAGTGGCCGTGCCACTCGAATAAGGCGACCTTCGGCGGAGAGATGCCCCCGGTGTGCCCCGCGCAGAGACCGCGGCAGGGAGCGCGCCGCTGAACTCCATTCGTTATGCCGCTGCTACCGAATCTCCATGCCTGACTGTCCCATACCGCCTGACTACCGTGAGAAGGAGCAGCGCGTCATGTCGATCTTCGCAAGGGCACTCACACAGTCCGACCTTCCAAAGGTTCATTGCCTTCTGCTGCAAGTCACTTATGCCGCAGACACGAACCCCAATTTATTCGACGACACTGACCTCCACCGCTTCGCACAGGAAGCGATATCTAAGCAAGTCAGTGAAGTGTACGGATTTATCGGATGCTTAGAGAAGGGGGCATTCATTGCTGCCCATCATCATGCCAGGGCCTCTGTCGAGATCGCAGCTGGGGTCGCGTATATGGTCTCAAAGCCTAGCAAAATTGAAAAACGCCTTCGTAAGTATTTTGAATTTGACGAGCTCAGCCGTTTCAATGCCTACCATCGGCTTCTCACGGCGGACCGGCTCGGCATTCTGGAAAAAGTTCAGAATGCCGAGGGTGTCGATTTTGACAGTCGGCTCGAAGCCTGGAGAAGCTCCGTAGCCGACTGGATTAATCTGTATGGCTTAAATCCGGAGGAGTCTGAGGAAGCGGACGTGCGCCGCGCTAACGAAGCAAAAGCGCTTGCCAAAGTCAAAGGATGGCATCATCCTGCCAACATTGACAATCTCATTTCCGAGCTTGACGTTCCAGACAGCATGAGGGAGACATACGCATTTCTCAGCCATGGCACTCACCTCTCACCCTACACGAAGCATCTGAGCGGCAACACGCCCATCGGGCTTCCGCTGACCGAGGACAGTGAAATCGACTTCGCGCTTTTGAACCGCCTCATCGGAGTGTCCATGCTTGGTCTAAAAATGACCATTCACAAGATTGAGACCAAGCTAGAAGTTGACTTCAACGTTGACTGGCCCTATAACTAGCATCGTATTCCCGCAGCGGCATAACCCGCGGCTGCAGGCCGACAACGGGCTCCAGCGCCCTTGCTTCGGCCGGGCCTCGTCGTCTACGTTGCCTTGCCCACCGTCTGCGGTCGCTGCCCGTTGCGGCTGAGCCGCAATCTGTTATGCCGCTTCACATCCAGCTTTGAAATGTGGGACACGATCGAGAGAGTCGGGACCGTCGCTGCCTGCGCGTTTGCGGCCCTCGTCTGTCTGATCGTGGCGCCGAACCTGATTCTGATTTCCCTGTACGGCTTCGACGTGATCGAGAAGGGAGTGCCACCGCCTCCGCCAGCTCTCGAACGAGGACCGGGGTACGGGATGCTGGACGGTCTCTTCATGCTCCTCGAAATACCTCTGGCTCTCGTGCTCTGGATCGCAACCGTCGTGATAATCAGGCGCGTTGCTCCTCACCTGAGAAACCGTGCGGAGAGCCACTTCAACTCTCGCCACGCGGCATAACCCGCGCTTGCAGGCCGACCAAGAGGGTAAGCGTCCTCGTCTCGTCCGAACGCTCCACCAGTCATAGCTTCGCTCCACCGCCGCGCCGTCACCTCTCGGCGGCTGAAGCACAAACTGTTCTGCGGCGCTGGCTCATCCCAAATCATTGAAGGTCGTTGTTCTCGCCTTTGCAACTGTCGCCCTGCTCAACGTCCTGAGTTGGGCGGTGGTCGGGCGGGATCGCGCGCTCTTGGCTACGGCGCAGTTTTATGGCGAGGGGTGCCACGGTCCTGAAGACTCGCTCCTCGTGTTCGCTCGCTACCGAGATATCCCGGATGCCGTTCTACAGCCCGGCGACTTCAGCCAGCGCACCCGCGAGGCGTTTATCGCCGATCTGACAGAGCGGCGGAGCAGAGTCATCCAAGGCCTCCCTCCAGACCTGGATTCTGAGGGCATTGTCGAGTACCGAGAAGCCGTGGGCGACTGGGGCGCCAGCTCGGAATCGACGGCGCGGTTCATCCCCCTCATCGACCGCTCCGGCTTCCTGAACGTCGAGGCCAGCGGGGCTGAGACGCTGTCCGACGGCTCGATATACACGACATGGTCCGGTCAGTACTGGTGGTTGTTCGGCTGGCGGTCCATGGTCCCGGCTCAAGTCGGGTGCGCGTAGGTCCGCGCCGCAGAACCCGCGCTTGCAGGCCGACCGCGAGCGCCAGCGTTCTCGGCACGTTCGAGCGTCGGTGCCGTCATAGCTTCGCCTCACCGTCGTGCCGCTCGCGGCGGCTGAATCGCCAATCGTTCTACCGCCCCTCCCTCATGAACAGACGCTCTATGTCGCTCTTGCAACGCGCTACCCTCATCGCTGTCGTCCTCGGTCTCGCTGCATGCGCGCAGGTGAACTTGCTCGGCACTGAACGAACTGGCCGGGCTGAGATCACCGGCCTCGATGACGCTCTTGAGACCGCTGCGGTCATCTCTACTCGGGATTATGAGCGCCCTCGTCTGGTGGTCCGGGGAAGCGCCGACCCCTCATTCCGAGCCGTTGTACCGAAAGACGCTGAGACCGCAGCCTTGATCGACTCGGTGGGTCTTGCAAGCGACGGCGCTCTGTACCAGTTTCGCGTTCACACCAATAGCGATGACTGGATGTTTTGGAGCTCTGCTCGGTATTCGGTCGGCAGCGGCGTCGAATCAATGTCGATGGATCGGCTCGGCTCTGATGTGAACTGCTCGGGCCGCACTTGCGACCATCACGAGTTCATGGCTGCCACCGTCTCCCGCTCGGTTGTCGAGTCGATGGCGGCAGCAGACACGACCATTACCGTTCGGCTGAGTTCTCGGCGTGGCGACCGCGACTTCGGTGTAGATCCGACCGAGGCCCGCATTTTCCTGGCTGCCGTGGACAGCGTCCGCACCCGCGTCGGAGTCGCGGAGTAGCGACAGCAGCGCCATCCTGCGCCGTGAATGAGCCGGGCGGTTCCTTTACAGAGTAGACCGGGCGCTTCGTTTACACTC
>CAYPVZ010000086.1:0-9611 GCA_964414235.1 uncultured Rhodothermales bacterium
GGCATTGCCAGCGCGTTCGAGGACGAGGTGATCGAAGAGATCGAGTTCGACCTCGACGAGACGCCCGCTCCGCCCCCCCCCCCCGCTCCGCCTCGGGGGCGAGCCCTGGAGCCCGAGGTCTTCGACGTCGTCGACACGCAGCCCGTGCTGATCGGTGGACTGGACGGGCTCCAGTCTCGCGTCGAGTACCCTGAGGCCGCCCGGCGGGCCGGCATCGAGGGCCAGGTGATCGTCCAGTTCATCGTCAGCACGCAGGGACAGGTCGAAAACGCCGTGGTGGTCCGCAGCCCGGACCCGTTGTTGAGCGAGGCCGCGCTGGCGGCCGTCCGCAGCAGCCGGTTCACGCCGGGCAAGCAACGGGGCCGCCCGGTCCGCGTCCGCTTCGCCGTGCCCATCACGTTCCGCCTCCTCGGCGACGGGCCTGACACGACGGACGGGTAGACGACGCTGGCCGCCAGCGGCAACGACGGCGCCCGTTCGGTGTCCCTCCAGCATGCGCTGGCTCCTGCTCCTCGTTGTCGCGGCGAGCGCGTTCGCCCAGAGCGCCCCGCCGCCGGACACGACGAATGCCTTCACGTGCCTCCTCTACGAGGTCCAGCCCATCCTGATCGGTGGGCTCGACAGCCTCCAGGCGCGCGTGGTCTATCCGGAGGCAGCTCGCGAGGGCGGCGTGGAAGGCCGTGTCGTTGTCCAGATCATCGTCACTGAGGCGGGCGAGGTCACGGATGCCGTGGTGGTACAAAGCCCGAACCCCCTGCTCAACGCAGCGGCGCTGGCGGCGGTCGAGGGCAGCCGATTCGTCCCCGGGACGCAGCGCGGCGATCCCGTCCCCGTCCGATTTGCCGTACCCATCGTCTTCCGGCTCCCCAAGTAGCCCGGCCTGGGCACCTAGGCCAGGCGGGGGACGACCCTTCGCAGCCGTTCCAACACGTTGAGACCCCGTTCCAACACGTTGAGACCCCGTTCCAACACGTTGAGACCCCGTTCCAACACGTTGAGACCCCTTCTCGGGCCGTCGAGACCTCGTTTCAAGACATCGAGACGCCGTTCCGGCGCGTCGAGAGGTCCTTTCTGCCCGTCGAGACCCCGGTCCGCAGCCGCCCGAGCCTCGACGACGCCGCGCTGGCGGCGGCCGCGGGCAACACGGTCGTGCCGGGCACGCAGCGGCCGGGAAGCCCCTCCGCATCCGACTCGCCGTACCGGTCCCGCCCCGCCGATGGCGACCGCCAGCGGGACGGCGGCTGACGCGGGGCCGTCACGCGCAGGCGGTACGTTCCGCCGATGCCCGCCCTCGCCACGCCCGACGACGATGCCCTCCTCTACGGCCACGACCCGGCCGAGCGGATCGTCGCGCTCCACACGGTCGGGCCCGGCACCATGCGGCTCTACCGCCGCCGCTCCCACGCCGAGGTGACCACGGAGGACGTCCGCGTCCACCCGTTCTTTTTCCTGTCCGACATCGACCTGCTGGCGGGCTTCCCGCGCGAGCGGTTCCAGTTCCAGGAGCTCGCCGGAACCGGCTTCTTCCGCCACCTCGTCGTCGTCCCCGACCGGACGGCCTACTTCGACGCGCTCCGCCACGTCGAGCGCGCAGCCGAGACCGAGAAGCAGCGGCCGGACGAGGTCTACCTGCCCGGCTCGCCCGAGCAGCAGTACCTCATGCAGACCGGGCGGACGCTGTTCAAGGGAATGGACTTCTCCGACCTCGTCCGCCTCCAGCTCGACATCGAGGTCTACAGCCCCGAGGGCTTCCCGCAGGCGACGGTCCCCGAGCACAAGGTGATCCTCGTCGCACTCAGCGACTCGACCGGCTGGTCGCGGTTGGTGGGCGACCCGGGCATGACCGAAGCCGAGGTTCTACGCGAGACGCTCGCCCTCGTCAAGGAGCGCGACCCCGACGTCATCGAGGGCCACAACATCACGGGCTTCGACTTCCCGTACCTGTTCGAGCGCTGCCGCCAGCACGGCATTCCGGTCGATCTCGGCCGAGACGGGAGCGTGCCGCGGAGCTACCCGACCTCGATGCGGTTCGCCGAGCGGGCGATCGAGTTCGACGCCGTCGAGATCGCCGGCCGGCACGTGATCGACACGCTCCACCAGGTGATGGCGTTCGACGTGTCCAAGCGAGACCTCCCGAACTACACCCTCAAGGGCGCCGCGAAGTACTTCGGCTTCGCACCCGAGGGCCGGACCTACGTCCCGGGCGACCAGATCGCGCACGTCTGGGACACCGACCCGCACCGGCTCATGGAGTACGCCATCGACGACGCGACCGAGACCGAGCGGCTGGCGCGGCACCTCTCCGGGAGCACCTTCTACCTCACCCAGATGGTGCCCATGCCGTACGGGCAGGCTGCGCGCACCGGGCCGGCGGCCAAGATCGAGGCCCTCTTCGTGCGCGGCTACCTCCACGCCCGCCACAGCCTCCCCCGCGCCGACTACGGCTCCCAGGTCGTCGGCGGCTACACCGACGTGTTCGTGACCGGCGTCGTCGGCCCCGTCGTCTACGCCGACGTCGAGAGCCTGTACCCGTCGATCATGCTGACCTACGACGTCCAGCCCAGGGGCGACGCGCTCGGGCTCTTCCCGCGACTCCTCCAGCGCCTCACAGACCTCCGGTTCGAGACCAAGGACGCCATGCGCGCAGCCGCCGACGCCCACGACCGCGCCGAGCTCGACGCCCGCCAGTCGGCGTTCAAAATCGTCATCAACTCGTTCTACGGGAACATGGGCTTCGGCTACGCCCTGTTCAACGACTTCGCCGAGGCGGACCGGGTCGCGGCGACGGGGCAGGACCTGCTGCGCCAGATCATCGGGCTGGCGCGCGGCGCGGGCGCGAAGGTGATCGAGGTCGACACGGACGGCGTGCTGTTCGTGCCGCCGGCAGGCGTCGAGGGCGAGGCCGCCGAGCGCGCGTTCGTCCGCCAGCTGAGCGAGCAGATGCCGGAGGGCATCCGGATCGGCTTCGATGGCCGCTTCCGGCGGATGCTGTCGTACAAGAAGAAGAACTACGCCCTGCTCGACTACGACGGGCACCTCAAGTTCAAGGGCTCCAGCCTCGTGTCGCGGTCGTCGGAGCGGTTCGGGCGGCGGTTCGTGCGCGAGGCGATCCGGCTGTTGCTGGAGGAAGACGTCCAGGGCGTCCACGACCTCTATCTCCGGCACCGCCGCCAGATCGAGGCCCACGACTGGGAGGGCGTCGAGAGCTTCCAGCGCGTCGAGACCCTCAAGGCGTCGCTGGCGGACTACGAGCGGGCCGTCGCGCGAGGCGACCGGACGCGGAGCGCGGCCTATGAGGTCGCCAAGGCCGAGGCGGCGCGGACGGGCCGCGCCACGCGCATCGGCGACCGGATCGCGTACTACATCGCCGAGGGCGGCGGACGCGTCTTCGAGACGGCAAAGCCCGCCGACGCCTGGACCCCCGCCGCGCCCGACGAGAGCACGGCGTTCTACCTCGACCGGCTCGACCAGCTGGCCGCCCGCTTCGCGCCCTTCTTCGAGACCGACGCCCAGTTCCGGCTGGTCTTTTCTGAAGAGGACCTGTTCGGGTTCGACCCGTCGACCGTCCGCCTCGTCGTCCGCGAACGAGACCCGGACGAGGTCGAGGACGACGTCCCGTTTTAGCTGGAGCCGAAGAACATCGCCCCAGGCGTGTTGAGCGGATGGCGGAGCGGAGGTGCCGACCGGGAGCTTCCAGCCGCCGCTGACGTCCCAGTGACGGGCTCCGGCCGTTCTCGCTTCCGCTTCCGCGCCATGGCTGACCGCACCGCCCTGCTCCTCGGCGCCTCCGGGCTCGTCGGGGGGCACACGCTCGCCCTCCTCGCCCGAGACGCCTGCTGGAGCCGCGTCGTCACGCTCGGCCGACGCCCGCTGGCGACGGCGTCCGCCAGCCACGAGGACCACGTCGTGGACTTCTCGCGGCTCGACGAACAGGCCGAGCTCTTCGCCTGCGACGACCTGTTCATCGGCCTCGGAACCACGATGGCGCAGGCCGGCTCGCCGGAGGCGTTCCGCCGGGTCGACTTGGAGCTCCCGTTCCAGGCCGCGCAGCTGGCGCATTCTGCCGGCGCGACGCAAGTGCTGCTCGTGAGCGCGATGGGCGCCGACCCCGGGTCGCGGATCTTCTACAACCGGACAAAGGGCGAGGCCGAACAGGCCGTCGGCGAGGTCGGGTTCGAAGCCGTCCAGCTCGTCCGGCCCTCCCTGCTGGCCGGCCATCGCGACGAGCCGCGATGGGGCGAGCGGCTCGGGCTCGTGGCGCTGACGCTGCTCCGGCCACTACTCATCGGCCCGATGGCGCCCCTCCGCCCAACGCCAGGCACCGATGTGGCGCGCGCCCTCATCGCGATCGCGGCGCGGCGCCCGCCGGGCGTCCACGTCTACGGGCCGGAGGCGATCCGGGCAGAGGCAAGGTCCTGAACACGCACAGGGCACGCCAGCATGCCCACGCCTCCGTCGGCCGGCGTGTAACTTCGATCCGCTCACCCGCCCCGCTGCATCTGGCTGTTTGAGACGCCCCTAGCCTATCCCTAGCCCGTCTCGTCCCCGGGGGACCGATGCTACGCGAACGCAGCCTGTTTCTCCAACGGCTCCTCTTCGGAGCCGACCTCGCCCTCCTGGCCCTGGCGTGGGTCCTGGCGTGGGTGATCCGCTTCGAGGTGCTGACACCGCCCGAGATGGTGCCGCTGGCGCATTACCTCGGGTTCCTCCCGTTCGTGCTCGCCATCTGGGGCGGCGTCCTGCTGCTCACAGGGCTTTATCGAACGCGGCGGGCCCAGCGGCTGACGCTCGTGGCGTATGCCGTCGCCCGGGCCGTGTCTCTGGGCCTGATCGTGTCGTTAGGTGCCCTCTTCTTCTACCGGGCGTTCTCCTTCTCGCGGCTCCACGTCGTGCTGTTCGCCGGGTTCGCTTCGGTGTTGCTCATCGGGCTTCGGATGGCGATCTACGCCGTCCTCCGCCGGAGCCGCCAGCGGGGACGGAACGTGCGCCGCGTGCTCATCGTGGGCGCGGGGAAGGCCGGGCAGCGGCTGGCCCGCGCGTTTCGCCACTACCCATGGATGGGGTTCGAGGTGGTGGGCTTCCTGGACGACCGGCCGACCGTCGAACCCGAGCCAGAGGTGCTCTACCCCGAACCGGCGGAGTCCCCCGTCCTCCTGGGGCCGGTCGACGCCATCGGCACGGTGCTGGAGGAGCACAGCGGTGGGATCGACCTCGTCTACGCAGCCCTTCCGCTCTCCGCCATCGACAAGATCGAGCAAGTGGCGATGGCGTGCGCACGCCACACGGCCCACCTCTGCCTCGTCCCCGACCTTTTCGGGCTGGACCTCCTCGTCAACAGCCGGATCTCGGACGTCGACGGGCTCCCGGTCATCCACCTGATGGACGAGGCGCCGTTCGACTTCCGCCAGCTCGTCAAGCGCACGGCTGACGTGGCGTTCTCGGCGACCGCGCTGGCTGCCCTCTCGCCGCTGCTGGCGGTGATCGCGGCGGCCGTCAAGCTGTCATCGCCGGGGCCGGTCCTCTACCGCCAGCTGCGGATGGGCCTCAATGGGCAGACGTTCGAGATCCTCAAGTTCCGCTCGATGCCGGTCAACGCCGAGGCTGCGACCGGACCGGTGTGGTCGCAGCGTGGCGAGAACCGGGCCACGCGCGTCGGCGCCTTCCTGCGGCGGACGAGCCTCGACGAGCTGCCCCAGTTCTGGAACGTGCTCCGCGGCGACATGTCGGTCGTGGGCCCGAGGCCGGAGCGACCGGCGCTGATCGAGGGGTTCCGCGACCAGATCCCGGGCTACATGCTCCGCCACAAGACGAAGGCCGGCATCACGGGCTGGGCGCAGGTCCACGGCTGGCGGGGCGACACGGACCTCCGCAAGCGGATCGAGTTCGACCTCTGGTACATCACGCACTGGAGCCTCTGGCTCGACGTCAAGATCGTCGTCATGACGGTGTTCTCGGGGTTCGTCCACGAGAACGCCCACTGACACGAGCGTCTGGCGGCACGCGTCGCAGCGGAGCGCGGGCGCAAAATGGGGCGGCCCGCTCACGCAGGCCGCCCCTCGTCAGGAAGTCCGCTCGTCCGGAGTTAGAACCCGGCGCAGGACGTCGGGACCGAGTCGACGCGGCGGGCGATGCGGTCGCCCTGGCCCGGGTCCTCCTTCGGGTTCGACTGCGGGTCGACGCCCCGGCCGACGGCGCGAAGACGGCCCGCGTCGATGCCCCGCGCGATGTAGTACTCGCGCACCGCGTTGGCACGCGCCTGCGAAACGCGGAGCGCGTCGCCGGGCTCGGCGCCGTCCGAGTAGCCGTTGATCGTGACGCAGATGTCCGGGCAGCGGCGGAGGATCTCGATGGTCTCGTCGAGGCGACCGGCGGCCTCGGCCGAGACCGACGTCGCGCCGTAGCCGAAGAACACGGCGTTGAGCTCCGAGACGCTCTCGCAGTACCCGTCGCCGACAGTGACCGTGACGGCGCAGGTGTCGTCCCCGTAGTCGTTCGACGCGGAGATCGTCACGCGGTAGGTGCCGCTCCGGCCGTAGGCGTGGCGGGCCGGGAGCGTCGAGGCCTCCGAGCCATCCCCGAAGTCGACCGTGATGTCCTCGGCCCCGCTCGCCGTCGCGTCGATCGTGAGTTGCTCGCCGATGTTGACGCTGCTCGGCGTCGCCCGGCAGCCGGCGAGGACCGGCGCCTCTCCACTGACCGTTACCAAGCAGGTGTCGCTGGCGCGCCCTCCAGGGTTCGTCGCCGTAACGGTCACCGTGTAATTGCCAGGAGTGCGATAGGCATGCATCTCGGAGGCCCCGGAGCCTGTCGTGCCGTCGCCCCACTCCCACGTCGTCGCAACGGGGCGGGTCGCTGCGTCGTTGGTCAGGACCGTAAACCGCCCGGAATCACCGACATTGAGATCTGCCGGGCATTCGAGCCCTTCGATCTCCAGGACGCCGCCGGGCGCCGCAAACGCATAGCGGAGGCCGCCGCCCAGGTTCGTGAGCACATCGAACGCATCATGGTCGGGCATCGCCCCAACTGCGCCCGGATCGGAGCCATCGAGGGCGACGTCCGGGAAGACGAGGGTCGACTGAGCCCCGAGGAACAGGCCGAAGCGTGGCGTCAGCGCGAGATCGAGACCGAGACCGACGACGGGGCCATAGCCCCAGACGTCCTCGTCGGCACTGCCACCGTTCCGCTCGTCTTCCGTCCCCTGCCCCAGGACCAGCGCACCACCGAACTCGAGGAACGGCGCGACGCGGAGGCCGGCATAGGGAAGCCAGCGGAAGAGGGCCTGGACCTGGTAGGCGTCGCCGTCCTGCACGGTGTTCGCCGTCCCGACGCTGCCGTCGAGCACGGGGAGGTTCTGGTAGACCACGCCGAGCCCGAGGGACAGGTTGTCATTGAAGAGATACCCGAGTTCGCCTCCAACGCCGAAGCCGGGATCGGCGAAGCCGTCGGTGATGTCGAGCGCAGAGTCGTCCGGGTTGCGGTCGAGGTCACCGGAGTAGCCTGCGACGGAGCCGCGCAGCAGGACGTACACGGAGGGACCGGGGCGAATCGCCTGGGCCTGCGCGGCCGAGGCGACGAGGAGGGCCATGCACCCGACGAGGGTGGCGATGTGACGGGGGGGACGCGTCATGGAGAGAGGTGGTGGTTGAAGGGACACCGCGCCTACGAAGGGCGCGCGGTGCACGCATTCACGACCGAGACTCCCGGTTGGTTCGATGAACGGACTCTTGCGCCCGACCGCGACCGTCGCCAGCGGCTGGCGGCGCTCGTCGCCGAGACCTGCGGCTACCGGCGGTGGGTCGTGCGCGCGAGACGGCGGTCGCTCGGCTCGCCGGGCGAGACGAAGGGGTTGGCCGCAACGATGAACCGGTACCGCAGATCCGCTCCGCGCGAGACGCCGATGCGGCTGGTGCTCTCTACCTGGCGGTCGTCGACGGGCGTCCCCTCGGCAAAGTAAAGGGGCGGAACCGTGAGATCGGTACCGTGGAACCGGCTCCGGGTGGCCTCGGGCGCCTCGCCGATGCCGAAGGCCTGCGTCAGCTTTCCCGGTCCGTTCGTGAGGTCGCGACGGCGGCGCGCCGTCGGGCGGTTCTCGGTCATGGCCGCCTCGCCCTCGACGGGTTCGACGGCGCGAAGCAGGACGGCCCCGGCGACGCCCTCGGGGTCGGTCACCACGTTCAGCAGCCAGTGGGCGTAGTAGATCTTGTAGACGTAGGCCGTCCCGGGCTCGGCGAACAGATCGGCCGCTCGGCCCTGCCGGAGGACGCGGCCGTCGCCGCCGAACGTGGCTTTCCACCCGTGCATGGCCGGGTCGTCCTCGCGGTAGGCCTCGGTCTCGACGATGCGCCCCGCCAGTCGGCCGTCGTCGGGCGACTCGTAGACGAGAAGCCGGCCGAGAAGGTCGCGGGCGACCTCCAGGGCGGGCCGGGCGAAGTACGAACGGGGGAGCGGGGCGGGCACGATGTAACAGCCGGGCCGCCCCGGACGTAGTCAGGACACCCATCGTTCCAACCCGTCCGCCATGCCCCGTCGCTACCGCGTCCAGCGCGTCGCCGCCGCTCTCCTCCTCGTGCTCGTCGTCACCGTCGCGGCCCGCCAGTTGCGCGGCCTCCGGTTCGGCGAGCGCTGCGACGTCCGCATCGAACACCGCGCCTCTGGGCCGCGGGGCCTCGAACCCCACGTCGAGATCGTCGCCACCGCCTACCGCCAGGATGTGCTCTTCGACCGGAGCTTCCGCGTCCGCCCCGGCGGCCGTCTGGTCGTCGACCTCACCAGCGAGGACGTCGTGATTCGGACCACAAACAGTGACGAAGCCCGCGTGCGCGTCGACGGGCGCGGGCGCGATGCCGAGCGGGAGTTCGAGCGACGCCGGTTCTCAGCCGACGCCAGCGGCGACCGACTGATCGTCCGCACCGACCCGCCGCGCCAACGGATGCGGTTCGGCCGCACCGACGCGCGCTACACGGTCACCATCGAGATCCCGCGCCGGTTCAGCGCCGCGCTCGACCTCGGCAGCGGCGATATCCAGGTCGGCCAGCTCCAGGGCGACCTCGTCATCGACCTCGGCTCGGGCGACGTCAGCGTCGGCGACGTGGACGGCGACCGGATCGCCATCGAGACGGGCTCGGGCGACGTCGTCGGCCGCGCGCTCCGCGGCGAGGTGGTCGTCGAGAGCGGTTCGGGCGACGTCCAGATCGACCGCGTCGACGGGCGGCTCTCGGTCGAGACCGGCTCTGGGGACGTCGAGGTCGGCGAGGTCACGGGCCCGATCGCGATCGACACCGGCTCGGGCGATGTATCGCTCGCCCTCCGAACCGCCGAGCGGGGCTCGGTCAGCACGGGCAGCGGCGACGTCAGCGTCGGCATTGCCCGTCACGCTGGCTTCGACGTCGCCCTCAGCGGCGGCGGCATCCGCATCGACCGCGGGCTCGACTTCTCCGGCCGCAACGAACGCCGCTCGGCCTCCGGCCGCATCAACGGCGGCGGCCCGCGCCTTGAAGTCTCGACGGGCAGCGGCGACGTCCGCCTGAACGCCCGCTAACCGCTCGGCTCCGATTCCCCCCGGGCGACGGCGTCCGCCCCATCGCGACGCACCTGCAGCTCCCGCTCCGCCA